>NZ_QKNZ01000049.1:0-39669 GCF_014156605.1 Flavobacterium sp. SOK18b | reverse complement strand
ATTGTATTTACTTCAACAAAATATAAATACTCCAAAACTTAAAATTGAAAAAGAAGTTGTCGAAAAAATTAATTTAACAACTATTGATAAAGAAATAAATAAAAGTAAAATAGGTAAACCTTATAAATTTTATGAAATGACAATACCAATTTTTTCTTCTGACAATGAGAAAGCTTATTTAGAGCTAAATTATTATTGTGGCAGATTATGCGGCGTTGGTTTATCAATATTTCTGATTAAAATTAACGGTCAGTGGAAAATAATAAACAAACGGAGAACATGGATAAGTTAAAAGTATTAGCGATTACCCAATACAGTACATTTGGCACTTAGCTTAATCTGAAATTAGTTTTGTATTTGAGGTGATTTTATTTTTTAGTAAACAAAAAAACAACATGACAAAGTCCATAAAAATAATCGTTCTCTACCTGCTTTTTGTTTGTCATGTTTCGTGTACACAACATCAATTAGAAGGAAAAATAACAAAAGTCAATATAAATGATCTTAAGGGTGCTACTACACACGGACCTGTAGGTATTACTAGAAATATCATTCAGGATAAAAAAGGGATGATGTGGATGGCATCGTTTCGTGGTGTTTTTAAATATGATGGAACGTTTTTTACTAACATGTCTAAGACCTTAACGTCATCACGTTTTTATTCTATTTTAGAGGATACAAAAGGGAATTTGTGGTTTGGTACCGTTGGCACAGATGCGTCGGGAGTGTATCGGTATGACGGAAAATCTTTCGAAAATTTTACAACTGCGCAAGGACTTCTTAATAATGAAGTGAGTAGTATTTATGAGGATGAAAACGGTACTTTCTGGTTTGGAGTTTCAGGTGGGTTTAGTTTCTTTGATGGTAGTTCTTTTCAAAATTTTATCATAGACGAAAACGGAATTCATGAAGATAAAACTGGAAAAATATTTGTAAAAAGGCAATCTTTTAAACATACCGTCAATTCCATTTTGAAAGATGATAAAGGCATTTTATGGATTGCCACAGGGGACAAAACGTACCAGTACAATCAAGAGAAAGCAACTGTAATGACTCATGATGAGACACCTTTTTATAACGTTCGTGTCCTTATGAAAGACTCAAACGGATCTATATGGCTTGGCGGTCCCCACGGTTTATGGCGTTGCCAGAACAATGCTTTTAGTAATTTTTCTAAAACTATCGTGTCTAGCATAGTCGAAGATGCTAACGGAGCTATATGGATAGGCTCTGCAAAAAATGCAGTGAAACCCAAGTGGGATCTTTCTCAATTACGTTCAAATGCTGTACGTACTGAATATTCCAAAGGAGTCACAATTCCTAATTTACCAATGATTTTTGGAGTCACTGCGTCAAGAGATGGGAATATTTGGTTAGCTACCTTTGAAGGTGTTTTTCGCTATGATGGTAAAAAAATGAAGAGTTTTAATAAAACGAAATAATTTAAGGAACAGTTGAGTAAGTGACGAATGCATTAGAGTGGGAGCGAAGATGTGACTTTGAAAATAGAGATTGTCTTTAGTAATTATGCTATTTCTAATTCATTTTTTTTTCGTTAAATTCGTTTACTACATTAAACCATTATTTCATTATCGACCATTTCTAAATCAACGAATCCTCAAATTCCCTTTTTAAAATTATTTTCGTAAATTTGCCATTCAATAAAAATTAAACAAAAATGGAAAACGGAATATATGCTAAATTCAACACCACAAGAGGTGCTATTTTAGTAAAACTCACACACGATTTAACACCAGGAACAGTAGGTAACTTTGTAGCTTTAGCCGAAGGAAACTTAGAAAACAAAGTAAAACCACAAGGAGTTAAGTTTTATGACGGTTTGAAATTTCATAGAGTAATTCCTGATTTTATGATTCAAGGTGGTTGTCCACAAGGAACAGGAACAGGAGATCCAGGGTACAAATTTGATGATGAATTTCACCCAAGTTTAAAACACAACCGTCCGGGAGTTTTGGCAATGGCTAATTCAGGACCAGGAACAAATGGTTCTCAGTTTTACATTACACACGTTCCTACAGATTGGTTGGACAACAAGCACACTGTTTTTGGACACGTAGTTGAAGGACAAGACATTGTTGATGCTGTAGCTCAAGGTGATGTATTAGAATCTTTAGAAATCATAAGAGAAGGTGACGAAGCTAAAAACTGGAATTCAATTGAGGCTTTTATCACTTTCAAAGGCGCTAGAAATAAGCGTGACGCTGCCTTAAAAGCAGAAGCTGAAGCAGCTATGGAAAAATTAGCAGCTGGATTTGAAAAAACAGAAAGCGGATTGCGTTACCAATTCATTCAAAGAGGTGAAGGTAAAAAAGCAGAAAGCGGTAAAACTGTTTCGGTACACTATGAAGGTTCATTAGAAAACGGAAAAGTTTTTGATTCATCATACCCAAGAAAAAAACCAATCGAATTTAGATTGGGTCAAGGTCAAGTAATCGAAGGATGGGACGAAGGTATTGCACTTTTAAAAGTAGGTGACAAAGCTCGTTTTGTAATTCCATCTGATTTAGGATACGGTCCAAGAGGAGCTGGAGGAGTTATTCCACCAAATGCTACTCTTATTTTTGATGTAGAATTAATGGATGTAAAATAATCTTTAGCTTAACTTGCATACTTCATTTATCCCATTGGCCTTAGCGGCTAATGGGATTTTTTTTAGGTATAACAAAGAAAATTTACGTATTTAAAAACTGAATCAAATCAGCATTTAGTTTGTCTTTTTCTATATAAAACAATCCATGAGGCGCTCCTTCATAAATAATAAAGGTGTTGTCAGGGATAAGTTTAGCCGCAATTTCTGAAGTTATTTCTATGGGAACGGTTTTGTCCTCATCTCCGTGAATGATAAGGGTTGGTACTGTGACAGTTTTCATCTCGTTTCGGAAATCTGTTGACGAAAATGATTTGGCACATGCCAAAGTTGCGTGTGGCGAAGCAAAAGAACATAGCATGCGATAGTAGTGCAGCAAAGCAGAGCTTATAGGTTTACTGATAAAACTTACGCCAAAAAATGTTTTTCCAAAGTTATCTAGAAAGCTAATGCGATCTTCCTTAATCTGGCTTGCCATTGCATCGTATTTTTCTTGTGGCACACCATTAGGATTTGAATCGGTTTGCAATTGAAATGGGGTTATAGATGCAATAAGGACAGCTTTTGTAACTCCTTTTCCGCCGTGACGGCTAAAATAGCGCACTACTTCACCACCACCCATTGAAAAACCTACAAGAGCCACATCTTCCAGATTCAAATACTCAATAATGGCATTCAAATCGTCAGCTAAGGTATCATAATCATAACCATCCCAAGGCTGTGAGGATTTACCAAAACCACGACGGTCATAGGCAATTACTCTAAAGTTGTTTTGAATTAAAGCCTCCATTTGATATTCCCACATTTCATTGGATAATGGCCAGCCATGAATTAGAATTACGGGTTTTCCTTCTCCGTAATCTTTCACGTACAATTGTACATTTGGCGCTGTTTGTATGTATTGGTCAATGCCAATTGTTTCTTTTTTTCTGGCTTCGTTGTTGTTCATTTGACTAATTTCCATAATAGTTACAATTTAAAAGATGAATTTAGTATTCGTCTTTTGTAAATCTAGAACTGTTTTACAAAAAAAGTTTTACAGAATTAGTTTAAATAGTTGTAAATTTTATAGGTTTGTTATTCAGTATTTTAATAGATAAATAATTATGGAAGACCTTAACTGGACTGAATTTGAAAGAGTAGAAATGCGTGTGGGTACCATTTTAGAAGTTCATGATTTTCCCGAAGCCCGAAAACCAGCCTATCAATTGATCATGGATTTTGGGACTGAAATAGGAATTAAAAAATCATCTGCACAAATAACTAAGCTATATCAAAAAGAAGATCTATTACACCGACAAATTGTTGCTGTTGTCAATTTTCCAAAAAAACAAATCGGGAAGTTTTTTAGCGAATGCTTAGTGTTAGGATCGGTAGGAACGGAGGGAGATATAGTGTTATTATCTCCAGATTTTAAGGTTGAAAACGGGTTACGAATAGGTTAATTTATTCATTAAATGAAGATTGAATTTTAGCATCAAGCGTTTCATACTTGTTGTGAATGGCTAATATGATTACTCCAAATAATACTGCTGAGACAATTAGAATAGTGTTTAAAAAACCTTCGGTGCCAAAAGAAAGCTTTATCAATATGGTTGAAATGATAAAACCAGAATTGCGAATGACTTTGTTAAACTTATCCGATAAGAAAAATGAAAACAACAACAATAGCACCTCAATCAAAATCAAGATTGTGAAAAAATCATCAAAGAAAATTTTATTAATGTCTTTCATTTTTGTTACAATTTCTGCAATCGAAAAGAAATTTTCATAAATCCAGTGTCCCAAACTATACATGGATAAACTTAAAAAGACAGGAATTAGAATGATAGCAAAAATATTTTTTAATTTGATAAATGATGTAATTGCTATAGTTTTTTGAATTTTAGACTGGTTGATTTCATTCTCCTTACTTAATTTGTAAAAGAAAAAAAGCAATAAGAAAAGCATTATGGTAGCCAGTATGTCTAGTGTAAAATTTACATTTGGAGCAGAGTCAAACCAGTTGTCTTTAAAGTCCAGTTTAGTCAAATCTTTAAAGATGCGTCTGATTATGATAAGCGTAATGATTTCATATTGTTTACCAATGTATATAGTGGTTGACTTTGGCAAATAGTAAATTAAAAGATAGACCTCATAGATCAAAATAAATGAAAATGGCGTGTAAATTGCAGCTATAGGATTACTCAATAGTTTAGAATATTTTGGGGTGTCGATCCAGCCTAGATCAATAATGACAATGATACTAAGATGTATCAAGAAAAAAATAATGGCCATGGAAACAAAAAACTTTTCGGCTCTTTTTTTAGTTTCAACAGATAAGAGCAAGCGATACAAAAATTGAAATACAGTGTTATATTGTTTCATAATACTAAGTAAGGACTAAAAGTACTGAATTAACATTTTAAAAATATTGATTTTCAATTAATTAACCTTTGTTTAAAGTAGTTTGGAACATTTACTTTAAAATTGTTATATATTCTTTTTTAAACCCCATTCAGCCCAAGATCCATCATAAACAGAGCAATTGTCACTCTCAATCAAAGCATATGCTAAAACGATTATGCAAGCGGTAACTCCGGATCCACAGTAAACTATAATTGGCTGAGAGCTTGGTTTTAGAACGGTTTTAAGTTCCTCAGGTTGTAAAAAGGTGTTGTTATGAAGTACACTTGTGTAAGGAATATTTAGCGCCTTTGAGATATGTCCGCTTTGAAGTCCAGCTCTGGTCTCTTTTACGATACCATTATAACGGTTCTCAATACGGGCGTCAACTATAAGATATTTTTGGTCAATAATGTTTCTTTCAACTTGATGTTTAGTTTTGACCAGTTCTTTTTGAAAATCAACTTTAAAATCACCAAGATTATATATTTCATTTTCTGGAATGTTCTCTACAGGATAATTGTGTTTAATCCATTTTGGCAAACCACCGTCAAGCACAGCAATATTTGTAAATCCCATAACTTGAAAGATCCACCAAGCTCTTGGGCTAGAGTAAATTCCTAAGTTATCATATACTACCAGAAAACTTTTTTTTGAAATGCCAATTTTTCTTGCCTCATCTTCAAATTGACTTGGACTTGGTATGGAATTGGGTAATGGATTATTTTGATCGCTGAATGCTGTTTTTAAATCAAAAAATCGAGCGTTTGGTATTCTGAGATTTTCAAAATCAGACAGTGTTTTAGCCTGATTTTCTTTAAGACTAGCGTCTAAGATTATTAGATTGGGTAAATCAAGATTTTTGTAAAGCCATTCTACCGATACTATTGTTGAGGTCATTTTTTTTATTTTGACAAAGAAATAAAACTTCTGGATTATAAAGTAAAAAAAAAGTCCAAAAACGGATAGTTTTTGGACTTTCTTGGTGTAAGTAAGGAACTAAAAATTAAATATCATCAAAATCTATATCTGTAAATGTTGATGTTTGTGGTAAGCTATCATCGTCTTGTTTTTCTAAAGCATATTCTTTTTTGAAATCTTTTTGGTGTCTTTCAGATATTACTTCTTCACCTTTGTGATTTAATACATAAGAAGTCATTTCGTCAAGAATTTCTGCAAAAGCAGTAAAATCCTCTTTGTACAAGTAGATTTTATGTTTTTTAAAATGAAACGATCCATCTTCTTCTGTAAATTTTTTACTCTCGGTAATGGTGATGTAGTAATCATCAGCCTTAGTAGCGCGCACATCAAAGAAATACGTTCTTCTTCCAGCTCTTAAAACTTTAGAAAATATTTCTTCTTTTTCTAACATGTCATGTTCTCTCATATTCCTTTCAGTCAATTTATCGTTGTTAAATAGCGCTCAAAAATCTATAAAAAATATGTATTATCCAACAATTAAATCATTTCTTTTTCTGAAAGTTGTTTTAAATGCAGGTCGGCATAATACCCTTCTTGATTTATCAATTGATTATGAGAACCTTGTTGAATAATTTGTCCGTTGTCTATTATAATTATGTTGTCTGCATTCTTTGCTGATGATATTCTATGGCTAACAATAATAGTTGTTTTGTCTTTGCAAATAGCATTAAGATTGTTCAAGATAGCCTCTTCGGTTTCGGTATCCACAGCAGACAAGCAATCGTCAAATAATAAAATAGGTGAATTTTTTATGATGGCTCTTGCAATAGATACGCGTTGTTTTTGTCCTCCAGAAAGTGTAATACCGCGTTCTCCAAGTACTGTTTCATATTGTTTGTTGAACCCCATGATATTGTCATGAACAACGGCACTTTTGGCGGCAGCTTGTACTTCTTGATCCGTTGCGTTTTCTTTACCAAACTTGATGTTGTTTTTAATACTGTCAGAGAATAAAAATGCATCCTGAGGAACAATACCGATGCTGTTACGAAGGTCAAATAAGTTTAATGTACTTATTTCAGCTGAATCTATGGTTACCTTACCGCCAGACACATCATACATACGAGATATTAACGATAAAATAGTTGATTTACCAGATCCCGTTTTACCTAAAATAGCCAATGTTTCCCCTTTTTTAACGGTAAATGAAATATCTTTTAAAGCTTGAATATTGGTGTCTTCATAGGTGTAACTCACGTTATGAAATGCAATACTACCTTCAATAACAGATTTGTTAGGATTGTTGTTTTTAATCTCGGGTTCTATTTTAAGAAATTCATTAAGTCTTTTTTGAGAAGCTTCTGCTTCTTGAACCATAGATGAAACCCAACCCAGTGAGGCAACTGGCCAAGTTAACATATTAACGTACAAGATGAATTCAGCAATGGTTCCAATACTTTTTATAGATCCGTTGATGTACATGAGACCACCAAAATAAATCACCACCAAGTTACTTATACCAATTAAAGCCATCATTAAGGGTCCAAATAACGATTGTACTTTGGCTAGATTTAAGCTTTTGCTTTTACTTTCCTCGGCCAGGTTCACCATATTTTGTTGGTGTTGCTGTTCTAGAGAGTAGGCTTTTATAACTCTAATACCAGAGAAAATCTCTTGTGAGAAACTAGAAATTTTTGATAAATACTGTTGAAAAATGGTGCTTCGAGAATTTATTTCAGAGCTCAATTTAAAGATAGCATACGATAAAATAGGCAGCGGTAATAAAGTGTACAAAGTCAATATAGGAGACACGTTATACATATACACAATTACTATTGCAAACCTAATTATTGTGTTTATAGTATACATCACAGCGGGTCCCACATACATACGCACTTTTGAAACGTCTTCGCTAATGCGGTTCATTAAATCTCCTGTACGGTTCTGTTTGTAAAAATTTTGAGTTAAGTTTTCATATTGTCTGAATACTTCATTTTTTAAATCAAACTCGATGTGTCTGGACATCACAATTAACGTTTGTCTCATCAAGAAGGTCAAAAAACCGGCTATTATTGTAGTTGCAATAATCAGTAATATATTGGATATCAATTCGTCTTTAATAACGGATTTAGCTACTGATGTATCTTTGGCGAAAGCCTCAATTACCATAAAAGATTGACTGATCAACTTTGGGGTAAAAAGCATGAATATTTGAGCGATAATTGTAAATACGATTCCTAATAAAAAGCTGTATTTATATTTGACGAAATATTTATTTAAATAACGTAATTCTTTCATTTTTAGTAAGGTATTCTGTGTTTTGTAACTTTTTTATAATGTTTAGCTAACTTTTTACAAGATTATATTGCTGATTATCAAGTGAAAGTTATTGATAAATTAATGATTTTTTCCAGAAATGTTACTGCATATTTAAATTTTATGTAGATTTGGCTAGTCTTTTTGACAAATTCATAAATGTCTCACTATTAAAACTTACACAATGAAAGCAGATTTTACAACTGGAAAAGAACTTCAAAAAATGGATCCTGTTTTTGGTCAATTATCATTTGATGATCACGAGCAAATTGTATTTTGTAATGACAAAGATACGGGTTTAAAAGCAATTATTGGTATTCATAATTCGGTAATGGGACCCGCATTAGGTGGTACAAGGATGTTTAATTATGCTAATGAGTGGGAAGCACTAAATGATGTTTTGCGTCTTTCACGCGGGATGACCTACAAAGCAGCTATAACAGGTCTAAATATAGGTGGTGGTAAAGCAGTTATTATAGGGGATGCCAAAACTCAAAAAAATCCTGCATTAATGCGAAAATTTGGAGAGTTTGTACATTCATTAAGTGGACGTTACATTACTGCAGAAGATGTAGGTATGGAAACGGCAGATATGGATATTGTAAGAGATGTAACTCCTTATGTTACTGGAATTTCTGAATCTAGAGGTGGTGCTGGAAATCCATCTCCAGTTACGGCTTACGGGGTGTATTTGGGAATGAAAGCGGCTGCTAAACAACAATTTGGTACCGATGTATTAAGTGGTAAGAAAGTATTAGTTCAAGGTATAGGACACGTTGGAGAAACATTGGTTGACTATTTAACCAAAGAAGGAGCCATTGTTACTATTGCTGATATAAATGAAGAAAAACTTGTAGAAGTAGGAGCAAAATATAATGCTGAAATTTACAGAGGTGAAGATCTTTACACTGCTGATGTAGATATTTACGCGCCATGTGCTATGGGTGCGACTTTAAATGATAGTACTATTTCAAAACTAAAAGCAAAAGTTGTTGCTGGTGCAGCAAACAACCAGCTTGCAGATGAGAATATTCATGGAGCTTTATTGCAACAAAAAGGAATTTTGTATGCTCCGGATTTCTTGATTAATGCAGGTGGAATTATTAACGTTTATGCAGAGTTAGCTCATTATGATAAAGCAGAAATCATGCGTAAAACCGAAAATATTTATAACACTACGCTAGAAATATTTGATTATGCTATTGCCAATAATTGTACAACACATCAAGCGGCACTTACTATTGCGCAAAATAGAATTGATCAAAGAAAATTAGAGAACAGTAAAAAGTAGTTTTCATACTCAGCTGCCAGTATTTAGTGATGTATTATTTGATATCACTAAATACTGATTGCTGAATACTTCAAAATAAGCGATTATATATTTTATTTTAAAAAATGAAATCCTTATTTTTGCACCCTAATAAATTTAAAGTTCTTACAAGGTGGTAAATAGAAGACACATACGCGTAAAGGTCATGCAATCCATTTATGCAATGCATCAAAGCGGTTCAGATAGTTTGGAAAAAGAGGAAAAATTCCTTTATTATAGTATAGATAGTATCCAAGATTTGTACCTTATAATGCTTTCTTCATTGATTGAAATTTGTAAGACTGAAACTGTTTATTTGCATAAATCAAGCTTAAAACATTTAGCTACTCCAGAAGAACGTAATCCAAACGAAAAATTTATTAAAAATAAAATTTTTCAAATCCTCTCTGATAATAATTCATTAAGCATAGCACTTGAGAATCGTAAAATTAACAATTGGTCATTAAATGATGATTATATTGTTTTGCTACTTAACGAAATTAAAGCTAGTAAGCTATATCTGGACTACATGCAAAGTGGTATAAACACATTTGAAGAAGATCGACAATTTATTGTGGACTTATTCATGCAAGTGATCGTTCCAAATGAAAAATTATACGACTATCTTGAAGATGATAAATTAACTTGGGTTGATGATATTCCGCTGGTTAACACTCATATCATTAAGCAATTAAAAGCAATCAAGGCTGGGGAAGATGACAATTTTAGAGTTCCAAAATTGTACAAGGACAATGAAGATAGAGATTATGTAAAAGAGTTGTTTCGTAAAACAGTTTTGAACGAAAAAGATCTTGCAAAAGAATATCTTGACAAAACACCTAATTGGGACAGTGAAAGAATAGCAGAAATTGATACCATTATTTTGAAAATGGCAATTTGTGAGTTTCTAAAATTCCCATCTATTCCTGTAAAAGTAACATTGAATGAATATCTTGAAATTGCCAAAGAATATTCTACTCCAAAAAGTAGTATATTTATCAATGGTATTCTAGACAACCTAGTAAAAGAACTTAATACAAATAATAGAATTATCAAAGCCGGTCGCGGTTTGATGTAATAAAAAAATAAAAAAAACATGGAGCAAATACAGCAGTTAATGGGTGGACAGTTACCTTTATTCTTACTAATGTTTGTTGTTATCTATTTCTTTATGATTAGACCACAACAAAAAAGAGCTAAAAATGAGAAGACATTTGAAAGCAGCTTAAAAGTGGGAGATAAAATCATTACCAAAAGTGGATTGCACGGAAAAGTTGCTGAACTAGCAGAAACTACAGTGGTAATTGAGACTATGTCTGGTAAATTAAAAATGGAGCGTTCAGCAATTTCAATGGAAATGAGCGCAGCATTAGTGAAAAAATAGTAGTAAACAACACAAATAAAAAGTCCCAAATTAGATTCTAATTTGGGACTTTTTTATTTTTACAAGGAGCCTTTATTTTTTATTCTTTTTATTCTTTTTTGCTTTTTTTGATTTAGCTTTAGCTTTTTTTGCTTTCAGTTTTGCTTTTACTTTAGCTTTTTTGGCTTTGTCTTTTTTAGTTTTCTTTGCTTTTTTAGCTTTAGCTTTAGCTTTTTCTTTGGCATTCGCCTTTGCTACTTTTTTCTTTTCTTTATCTTTCATTTTTACTTTGTTTTTATTCTTTTCTTTTTTGTCTTTCTTTTCCTTTTTATCCTTGTCGTTCAATACTTCCTCAACTGAAGAAGTGATAACTTCTTCTTCTGATGCTGGTGTTTCAATATCAGTAGTTTCAGTATCAAGTGATGGGTTTTCTGTTGTGTCTTCAGTCTCTACAGAAGTAGCTGTTTTTTTTGCTGCAGGAGCGCGTCTTGCTCTAACGGGTTTAGTAGTCTCAGGTGTAGATTCTGGTGTGAGGTTTGTTTCCTCTTCGTGTGATGTCATAAAAAAAGTAGTTTATAGTTGTTTGATGTTATAATAAATCACAATATTAATAAATTGTTATTTTTACGTTAGTAAATGTAGTGATTTTATTCATTGCTCAATGTTAAGCTTTTGTTTTAGGAGTTTTTTTTTACAAGCATATGTTTGCAGATGACAATTCATTCTGTTGTTGATTTATATTCAAAAAAAAAGTCTCCTATCAGAGATGGAGACTTTTGAATTATGAAATAAATGTTTTGTTATAGTTTTGTTGTCAATTCGGCTATTTTAACAATTACGTCAACAGCTTTTTGCATACTTTCTACTGGTACATATTCGTATTTCCCATGAAAATTATGACCTCCAGCAAAAATATTAGGGCATGGAAGTCCTTTGTATGAAAGTTGTGATCCATCAGTTCCACCTCGAATAGGTTTGATCAATGGTTTTATATTCAATTCTCTCATTGCTTGCTCGGCAATATCAACAATGTATTTTACGGGCAATACTTTTTCTTTCATATTGTAATACTGATCTTTTATTTCTGTAATTACAATATCCTCTCCAAATTGCCTAGCGTATTTTTTATTGATTTTAGCGGTTATTTTTTCAATGAGTTCTTTTCTTTTCTCAAATTTTTTCTTGTTATGGTCTCTGATTATCAATTCTAAAACTGTTTCTTCGATATTTCCAGAAAGGTGGTGAACATGAAAAAAACCTTCGTAGCCTTTTGTTTGCTCAGGAGTTTCATCAGATGGTAATTGATTGATAAAATCATTGGCAATTAGCATGGAGTTGATCATTTTACCTTTAGCATATCCTGGGTGAACACTTTTTCCTTTGAAAGTTATTTTGGCTCCAGCCGCATTAAAATTCTCATATTCGAGTTCGCCTACTTGGCTTCCGTCCATAGTGTATGCCCATGCTGCTCCAAATTTTTCAACGTCAAAATGGTGAGCACCACGACCTATTTCTTCATCTGGTGTAAAACCAACTCTGATTTTCCCGTGTTTGATTTCAGGATTGTTTATTAAGAATTCCATTGCCGTTACAATTTCAGTGATTCCAGCTTTGTCATCGGCTCCTAATAAAGTGGTTCCATCGGTTGTTATTAAGGTTTGCCCTTTATATTGTAATAGGTCTTTAAAATAATCTGGGGATAAAATGATGTTTTTTTCAGCGTTTAACACAATGTCTTTACCATCATAATTGGGAACTATTTGCGGTTTTACATTGGCACCACAAAAATCAGGTGAGGTGTCAAAGTGTGATATAAAACCTATTGTTGGTACTTCATGATCTACATTGCTAGGTAACGTGGCCATGATATATGCTTTGTCATCAATAGTCACATCTTGCATTCCAATATTTTTTAGCTCTTCAACCAGTTTGTTCGCTAAATCCCATTGTTTTGGAGTACTTGGCGTGGTTGGTGAGTTGGCATCAGATTCTGTATCAATTATAACATAACTGATGAAGCGGTCAATGATATGTTGCATGGTTTAATTTGTTTTATGCAAATATAATTTTTTCCACATGGATTTTGATTTTCATTAAGAACATTTTTTGATTTTTATTTGAGCATTATAGCTTTAGCAATATTACTTTGTCACAAAAAAAACCACTCGAAAGTGGTTTTACGTTTAATCTCTTACTTTACTCAATTTTTTTTCTGCTTTTGCAACATCTTCTTTTAAATTGTTGATTTTGATTTGTTGCTTGCTAATTTTAATATTTTCTTTTTCTATTTGAGTAGGATCTAGTTTTCGATTGTCTTTTTTCTTTTCGAATTTTTCCATGTTATTTAGCAATTTTTTCTCGGTAGTAGAGAGCTTTTCTTTGCTTTTTTGAACCGACTTTTCAGCAGCAAGTATTTTACTTTGTCTTAAAGAAAATTCTCTGGATTCTTTATCTGCTTTGTGTTTTTCTTTTTCTGTTTCTTCGGCTTGGTTAAGTGCTTTTTTATCATTTTTCAGTCTTTCTTTGAGCATTTTTTCTTCGGCTTTTAAAGCTTTATTTGCTGCTTGAGTAGCTTTTTTTATGCTGTCATTTTGAGTAGCTTCTACAGAGGATTTAGTGTTTGGTAATTGCGTGTCTTTTTTGACATCTTGCCCAAAGAATACTTGAACAGTGCAAAGCAATATTACTGTTGTTATTATTTTAATTTTCATAGATTTTAATTTAAGTTGTTATTCATCCATTTGTTAGGGATATTTTCAATATGCTAAAATTATGCCATTTTAAGTAAATAACAAGTTAAATAAGACTAAAAGTTAACAAATAGAGCTTTTATTTGATGTTTTTGTTGAGAAATAAGTTTGTCGTTTTATCTTTTCAAGACTTCCATTTTGTTTTATAATACCAATGATTCAAGTAACATCGTTTTATTTTTTTTCTAAAAATTTATTTATCGCTGAGATAGTTCTATTTTTGCATGACACAACAACACAATCATGTATAAATTGCTTTTACGTCCTATTCTTTTTTGGTTTGATCCGGAAGAGGTTCATTATTTTACTTTTTCTTGCATTCGTTTTTTATCTAAAGTGCCAGGTTTTACTTTTTTGTTTAGGTCACTTTATCTAGTAGACGATCCAAAATTAGAAACAGAAGTTTTTGGATTAAAATTTAAAAATCCCGTGGGACTTGCTGCAGGCTTTGATAAAGACGCTAAGTTGTATAAAGAACTCTCTAATTTTGGTTTTGGTTTTATTGAAATTGGAACACTAACTCCTAAAGGGCAAGAGGGAAATCCTAAAAAAAGATTATTCCGTTTAAAAGAGGATAGTGCTATTATCAATCGAATGGGTTTTAATAATGGAGGTGTTCATGATGCCGTTAATCGATTGAAAAGCAATGATAAGGTTTTAATTGGCGGAAATATTGGTAAAAATAAAATTACATCAAATGAAGATGCTGCGCTCGATTATGAATTATGTTTTGATGCTTTGTATGATTATGTAGATTATTTTGTTGTCAATGTAAGTTCGCCTAATACTCCTAATTTAAGAGCGCTTCAGGATAAAGAGCCGCTAACATTATTATTACAGACCTTGCAAACTAAGAATTTGGCTCAGCCAAAACAAAAACCAATTTTACTTAAAATTGCACCAGATTTAACTGATGATCAATTGCTTGATATTATAGATATTATAAGTGCAACTGGTATTGCAGGAGTAATAGCAACAAATACCACTATTTCTCGCGAAGGTTTACAATCTGAGAATCGTATTGAAATGGGTGGGCTTTCAGGGAAACCACTTTCAAAACGCTCTACCGAAGTTATTCGTTTCCTTTCAGAAAAAAGTAATAAAGCTTTTCCAATAATAGGTGTAGGGGGGATTCACTCCGCTGCCGATGCTCTTGAAAAACTTGATGCTGGAGCCAGTTTGATTCAGTTATACACGGGTTTTATTTATGAAGGACCAGCATTGGTAAAAGCAATTAACAAGGCCTTGCTAAAAAGAAAGTCAAAATCCTAACGAAAAAAAAAGCCCACAAGCGTAGCTTTTTTTGTATTTGTCATTTAAGAAAAATGTGATTGATTACTGCTAATTTTCGGAATTTTTAAATTTTGCGTTAAACAGAAAAAACGATTTCGTAAAAACAATTACTTTAGTATCTTTGACTTTATATGGAGCCAATAAAAATTATAGAATGCCCGCGCGATGCCATGCAAGGCATAAAACCATTTATTCCCACAGCCAGAAAGGTAGCTTATATTCAATCTTTATTAAGAGTAGGGTTTGATAGTATTGATTTTGGAAGTTTTGTTTCTCCAAAAGCAATTCCACAAATGCAGGACACAGCCGAAGTGCTGGATCAATTGGATTTATCTCAAACTAAAAGCAAACTTCTTGCAATAATTGCCAATACACTGGGTGCTTCGCAGGCTGCGACTCATGAGGCAATTCAATATCTAGGTTTTCCTTTTTCTATTTCTGAAAATTTTCAGATGCGGAATACACACAAAACCATTGCTGAATCTCTAGTGACTTTACAAGAAATTCTTGAAATTGCTGATAAATCAAATAAAGAGGTAGTTGCTTATTTATCAATGGGTTTTGGGAATCCATACGGTGATCCATGGGATGTGAATATTGTGGGTGAATGGACTCAGAAATTAGCCGCAATGGGTGTTAAAATTTTATCCCTTTCGGATACCGTGGGTAGTTCAACCCCAGATGTTATATCGTATTTATTTTCAAATTTAATTCCGCAATATCCTACTATTGAGTTCGGAGCTCATTTGCATACTACTCCTGATAAATGGTTTGAAAAAATTGACGCTGCTTATCTTGCGGGTTGCAGGCGTTTTGATGGTGCTATACAAGGATTTGGAGGTTGTCCTATGGCAACCGATAATCTAACAGGAAACATGCCTACAGAAAAATTACTCTCTTATTTTACAGCAAAAAAAGAATATGCGGGCATGAGTCCTATGAGTTTTGAAAGTGCCTACAATGAGGCATCAAAATTATTTGGAGAATTTCATTAAAAAAGCAATTGTATGGTTGTTTGTTGAAACTACATACTAGAGTTAATTTAATTTCGTTTTTTTAATAAAAAGTATGTATTTTTATAATAATCAAATTACTAATTCCAAATGAAAAGATCGCTCATTACATTCGTTTATAGTTGCATCTCTATCGTATTTCTTTTTACTTCATGTGCTAGTGATGTTGATTTTGATCAAGTGAACACTTTGAAATTAGAGCCTGTTTTTATAGCTAATTTAGCTTATTTTGAAGTTCCTGCTCCAGATTTTGTAGACAATGGTCAAGAGCAAAGCTTAGTTTTTGATGTACCTGCAGTGGATGTTTTTTCAGATAAATTTTTTAGAGATAATCTTAAGAAAGCTTCTATTTTTACCGAAATGGAAAACACCATTAATAGGGCTTATGAAGTAGAACTTCTATTTTTAGATAAAGACAATACTACAGTTTATTCGGCCAATCTTAATGTGCCAGCATATTCAGGAACAGTAAATAAAGTAAATAGAACGGATGTTTTTGAGAATGTGCAACTTGATTTACTTAAAAGAACAACCAAAATTGCTTTCATATTACGCATGTTACCTGGCCAACCACTGACTGAAACGAGTACAGGAAAATTAATATTACGTTCAGGTGTAACTGCTTATCTTGTTGTAGAATGAAAAAAATAATTCACATTTTAACATTGCTCGTTGCATTTTGTAGTTGGTCACAAAACAAGCAAATCTTGTATAATTTCACGGCAGTTCCACAATCATTGATGACAAACCCTGGTGCTGATTTTAACTACAAATGGTATGCTGGAGTCCCATTATTGTCTGGTGTTTCTGCTAATGTAGGTTCAAGCGGTTTTAGTACCTACGATCTATTTGCAAACGATGGTGTTGATTTTAACACTAAGTTGCGTAATGTGGTGATGACGACAAACAGAAATGATAAATTGGCGGTAAACCAGCAAATGGAAATTTTTAATGGCGGGTTTAGAATTCCGGGTGCTGACCGTGATGCTTCCAACGCGTATGTCTCATTTGGTATGTATCAAGAATTTGATATGATGAGTTACATGCCTAAGGATTTAGCCATTCTTGCAATTGATGGCAATAGTAATTACTTAGGGAAAATTTTTGACTTAGGAGATTTAAGTATGAAGGCTGAGTTATTGTCAGTGTGGCACATTGGAGTACATAAAAATATTAGCAAAAACTTTATTGTGGGTGTTCGTGGAAAGATTTACTCCAGTATTTATAACGCTAATTCTACGAAAAACTCAGGTTATATTTATACAGGACCTTCAAATATAGGTATTTACGATCAAAGTATCTATTCGAATATGCAACTCAATACTTCAGGACTGGCAAAGTATGATGATGAAAATAATGAATCGGATGTAGTTAAGGACATTACAAATGGAGCTCTTTTAGGTGGTAATTTAGGTTTAGGTTTTGATGCAGGTTTTACTTATTATCCGTTACAAAACATACAAATAACAGGAAGTATTCTTGATGTAGGATTTATAAACCATACTAAGGATGTTGAAAGTTATACCTTAAAGGGAAGGTACAACTATCGAGGTATTGTGCCTAGTTTTAGTTCAGGAGCTTCTGCAGAAAATATTTACAAAGAATTTCAAGAAGCCATTCCATTAGATACTATAAATTCAAAATACACAACATGGCGTCCTATTAAATTGAATTCTTCTTTTCAATATTCTTTTGATGAGGATAGTGAGGACGATTGTAATTGTAAAGGTAATGGAAGCGAAGCAGTTTATAAAAGTGCAGTAGGAGCGCAATTATTTGTCATGTCTACTCCTAGAATGCCTATGTTTGCTTTTACAACTTATTTTTCGAGAAAAATCCTAAAAGGGTTACAGGCTAAGGCCACCTATACATTAGATACCTATTCTAGTAAAAATATAGGTTTGGGTTTGTCAACTACTGCAGGGCCTATAAATTTCTATCTAATGGCTGATAATTTGTTAGAATATAAGGATCTAACAAAAGCGAACAGCCTTTCTTTTCAGTTAGGATTCAATGTGATTGTAAAATAATTTTCAAACAATTGAAACAATTATTTCAAGAGAGTTTATAAACAGTACCAAGTTGTATTTTTTTTAAATTTTAAAAAGCCCGTTTGTCTAAACGATTAAGATTGAGGTATTAAAATCAAGTATTCTTTTTAATAGAATTTGTTGTTGAAGTAGTTTACTTTATTGATTTATCATTTTTATGTTCTTTTTCTGTGAAAAAAAAATGTATATTTGCACGCAATTAAACTCCAACTACAATTGCAATGATCGCACACAACTCTAAGATTATCGGTGAAGGATTGACTTACGATGATGTTTTATTAGTTCCAAACTATTCTAACGTTCTTCCGCGTGAAGTAAGTATCCAATCAAAATTTTCAAGAAATATAACGCTTAATGTCCCTATTGTATCTGCAGCTATGGATACTGTTACCGAAAGTGCTATGGCTATTGCAATGGCACAAGAAGGAGGAATAGGTGTTTTGCATAAAAACATGACTATCGAGCAGCAAGCAACTAAAGTTCGTAAGGTAAAACGTGCTGAATCAGGTATGATTATCGATCCAGTAACTTTACCATTGAGTTCTACCGTTGCTGATGCAAAAAATGTTATGAAAGAATTTGGTATTGGCGGTATCCCTATCGTTGATGAAAATAAAATTTTAAAAGGAATTGTTACTAACAGAGATTTGCGTTTTGAAAAAAATAATGCAAGACCTATTGTTGAAGTAATGACAAGTGAAAACTTAGTTACCGTTGCCGAAGGAACTTCCTTAGAACAAGCCGAAGTAGTATTGCAAGGCCATAAAATTGAAAAACTTCCTGTAGTGGATGCTACTTATAAACTAGTAGGTCTTATTACTTTTAGAGATATTACTAAATTAACCCAAAAACCTATTGCTAATAAAGATGTTTTCGGACGTTTGCGTGTAGCAGCAGCGATTGGGGTTACGGGTGATGCCATACAAAGAGCTGAAGCTTTAGTAAATGCGGGTGTGGATGCAATCATTATCGATACTGCTCACGGACACACACAAGGCGTGGTGAATACCTTGAAAGAAGTTAAATCTAAATTTCCTCAAATTGATGTTATCGTGGGTAACATTGCAACTCCTGAAGCAGCTAAATTTTTAGTTGAAAACGGCGCTGATGGTGTAAAAGTAGGTATCGGTCCAGGTTCTATCTGTACGACTCGTATTGTTGCAGGTGTTGGTTTTCCTCAGTTTTCTGCAGTGCTTGAAGTAGCTGCTGCCTTAAAAGGAACCGGTGTTCCTGTAATTGCTGATGGTGGAATTCGTTATACAGGTGATATCCCTAAAGCTTTAGCCGCTGGTGCTGATTGTGTTATGTTAGGTTCACTTCTTGCAGGTACCAAAGAATCTCCAGGTGAAACCATTATTTTCGAAGGTAGAAAATTCAAATCATACAGAGGAATGGGTTCTGTTGAAGCTATGGAAACGGGTTCTAAAGACCGTTACTTTCAAGATGTTGAAGATGATGTAAAAAAATTAGTTCCAGAAGGAATTGTAGGTCGTGTGCCTTACAAAGGAGAACTAAATGAAAGTATGTTACAATTCATTGGTGGTCTTCGTGCTGGAATGGGATACTGTGGTGCAAAAGACATTCCTACGCTACAAGAGACTGGACGTTTTGTTCGCATTACTGCTAGTGGTATCAATGAAAGTCATCCACATAATGTGACTATAACAAAAGAAGCTCCTAATTATTCAAGATAGTTCTTGAGCAAATTTCAGATGGATATTTGAAATAGCTTTAGGGTTACAATAAATTAAAACCATTAAGAAAATTACATAAGCGTTCAATTGCAGTTGAAACTTAATTTTCTTAATGGTTTTTTTATGGAAAAAAGGCTAAGATCTTAAAAAGGCAGCAATTTTTTTCTTCTCGCCTGCAATCCATAAAATATCGCTTTCCTCTAGTACCAGGTGAGATTCAGGATTTAAGGTTCGTTTTCCGTTGCGTTCAATACCAACAATAATACCATGGGTGTTTTCTCTTATCTGCGATTCGCGAATACTTTTGCCTATATAAATTCGATTTTTTAATTCCAGTTTTTGAAGGATAATGTCGGTCTCAACCACTTTTTCGGCAACATCAATTTCATTTTTATCCAAGTAGATTTTAAATTCCTTAACTTGTTTATCCGTTCCTATAACACTTATTTCATCTCCTGGAAACAATCTTTCGGTTCGCAAAGGAATATTTATAACTACTTCTCCTCTTTTAATTGAGGCGATGTTGATTTCAAATTGTTCTCTAATTTTTAATTCTTCAAGAGTTTTTCCAGCTAAATTAGATTCTTTGGCAATGTCAAACTCGGTCATGTGTCCGTCCCAAGGTGAGAGCGTATTTTGGCGTTTATTTTCTTTTCTAATTTCTCGATCATTATAGTTGGTCATAAAATGTTCTTCAATTTTATGATAAACAGCATGTAATTTTTTTGGGAATAAGATGTAAGCACCTATGGCAATTAAAAAAGCTATTGCAGCAGTTCCTACCGAGAAAAAAGTATTTAAAATAAAGCCAATATAAAATAGAGAAAGCGCTATTCTAAAAAGTACTAGCATGATAATTGGTCCATAATGCTTTTTCTGTTCCAATAAGATTTGAACTTGTTTGACCGCTACTCTTCTTAATGAAAGCGCCCACAAAAATGGTGATAAAATTATGAGCGTGATCAATGCAGCAGTAGCATTTCCAAATTTTGAATTTTCTACTAACGGAAGTATAAAATTTGACGAAAGTAAAATAATAGCAACAATAATGATAGAGTGAAGAACAACTTGTGTGAGGTAACTTCTCATTACAATTTGCCAATTACTTAATGACTTTATTTCTTCGGTATTAGAACTGTAGAGTTTAATTCTTTTCACCCATCTTTTAGGAAGTTTCTTTTCAACAAAAACCGAAAATGGTTCTGCAAACTTGACCATGAAAGGTGTGGTAAAAGTGGTAATGGCAGATACAGCTACAACAATAGGATATAAAAAATCGCTTGTTACTTTTAGGGTGGTTCCCAATGTAGCGATTATAAATGAAAATTCTCCAATTTGAGATAAACTCATACCGGATTGTATGGACTGTTTAAGTGGCTGCCCTGATAACAAAGAACCTATTGTAGAACTTATGGATTGACCAAAGATTACAATCAATGTTAAAACAGCGACAGGGAAAGCATATTCTAGCAGTGTATTCGGATCAATTAACATTCCAACGGATACAAAGAAAACAGCGCCAAATAAGTCTTTTACAGGTTTTACAAGATGTTCTATGTGTTCCGCTTGAGTGGTTTCGGCAATGATAGATCCCATAATAAAGGCGCCAAGAGCTGGCGAAAACCCAACATTGGCAGCAAAAATCACCATTAGTAAACACAAGGCCAATGAAATAATCAACATCATTTCGTCAGTTAATAAATGTTTGGCTTTTTTTAATAATGTTGGTATAAAAAAGATACCTACTACAAACCAGATGGTCAAAAAGAAAATCAGTTTTAAAACGGATTGCACCAATTCCATTCCAGAAAACTGCTGACTCACCGCAACTGTTGAGAGCAAAACCATCATTAAAATGGCAATAATATCTTAAACAATAAGAGAACCAATTACGTTTCCAGCAAATTTTTGCGATTTTACGCCCAGTTCATCAAAGGTTTTTAAGATTATGGTAGTAGAAGAAATGGATAATATTACACCAAGAAAAATACTGTTCATTTTACTCCATCCCAAAAATTGACCGGTAAAAAAGCCCAGGGTTACTAATGTAATTATTTGTGTAAACGCAGTGATAGAAGCCGTACCACCCACTTTTACCAATTTTTTAAAACTGAATTCGAGTCCTAAACTGAATAGTAAAAAAATAACGCCAATCTCAGCCCAAACTTTTACACTGTTAACATCTTTTACTGTTGGGAAAAAATCAAATTCAGAACTGGCTAAAAATCCTGCAACCAAATACCCTAAAACCAAAGGCTGTTTCAAAATTCGAAATAACAACACAGCAATCGCCGCAGTGATTAAGATTAAACCTAAATCAGTTATTAAATCGGGTAAATGAACTACTGAAGTTGCTAAAAAGGGAAACATAAATTTTGAATTTTTACTAAAATAACAAAAAAATCTGCTTTTATCACGTGACAAAAGCAGATTTTAGAAAAGTATAACAATATTCAGGCTTAGATTCCCAAGAAATTGCTAGGTGTAATTTGCATTAATTCGGCTTTTATAGCTTCAGATACATCCAGTGTTGCAATAAAACCATGAATGGCGTTTTTATCAATCGCTTCATTAGTTCGTGTCAACCCTTTCAAGGCTTCGTATGGATTTGGATATCCTTCGCGACGCAAAATAGTTTGAATTGCCTCCGCTACAACAGCCCAGTTTTTCTCTAAATCTTCGTGAAATTTAGGTTCGTTCAAGAGTAATTTATTCAATCCTTTCAAAGTAGCTTCAAATCCTATGATGGTATGACCTATTGGTACGCCCACATTTCTTAAAACAGTACTATCTGTTAAATCGCGTTGCAATCTTGACAGCGGTAATTTTGCCGAAAGGTGTTCAAAAATAGCATTGGCAATCCCTAAGTTTCCTTCTGAGTTTTCAAAGTCAATTGGGTTTACTTTATGCGGCATGGCTGACGATCCTATTTCGCCTGCTTTTATCTTTTGCTTAAAATACTCCATTGAAACATACGTCCAAATGTCTCTATCCAAGTCAATAATGATGGTGTTTATTCTTTTTAACGCATCAAAAAACGCTGCAAAATGATCGTAATGTTCTATTTGTGTGGTTGGGAAGGAGTGGTGTAATCCTAAAATATCTTCCACAAATTTCCCTCCAAATTGTTTCCAATCAATTTGTGGGTAAGCTACATGGTGGGCATTGTAATTTCCAGTAGCACCTCCAAATTTAGCTGCAAAAGGGATATTGAATAACAAACGCATTTGCTCCTCTAGTCGTTCTACAAAAACGCCAATTTCTTTACCCAATCGAGTAGGTGAGGCAGGTTGTCCGTGTGTGCGTGCTAGCATAGGCACGTCTTTCCATTCCACGCTTAATTCTTTCAACTTTGCTGTCAAAGCGATTAACGAGGGCATGTATACTTTTTCAAAAGCTTCTTTTGTAGATAACGGAATCGCGGTATTATTAATGTCTTGGGAAGTTAACCCAAAATGAATGAACTCTTTGTATTGTGATAAACCTAGTTTTTCAAAAGCATCTTTGATAAAGTATTCTACCGCTTTTACATCGTGGTTGGTTACTTTTTCTGTTTCTTTAATCCAAAGGGCATCTTCTGTCGAAAAGTTTTGGTAAATGTTGCGTAAACTTTCAAATAAATCCGAATTCACTCCAGCAAGTTGTGGCAAAGGCACTTCGCACAAAGCAATGAAATATTCAATTTCAACCAGTACGCGGTATTTGATCAAAGCTTCTTCAGAGAAAAATGGAGCTAAAGAAAGGGTTTTACTTCTATATCTTCCATCAATTGGAGAAATAGCATTCAATTCGTTTAAAGTAGTCATTGTTGTGTTATTTGTTGGAAAAGCACAAATATAAACCTTTAAAGGCAATTTATAAAAGGAATATTTTTTTAAATATCCCTCAAGAGTATTGCTTTTAGTTGTTGCATTCCCTTTGAAGCAATTTCAGGAATTACCTGCAGTTGATTTCTCAAATTCGGAATTTTTATCGGTTTGGGGTCAATGTAAAATAGTGGTGTTGTCACTTTGGTAAAATCAATCAAACCTGCCGCTGGATACACCTGTAACGAGGTGCCTATCACGGCAAAATAATCAGCAGTTTCTGTAATTGAAACAGCTTCTTCTAGTGCAGGAACTTCTTCGCCAAACCACACAATGTGCGGGCGCAATTGATTTTGATTTTCATCAAAGTCGCCAAAATTCAAATCTTCGGTCCAGTTTAATATATAATCAGGGATGCGTGTACTACGCACTTTCAACAATTCTCCATGCAGGTGCAGTACTTTTGTGCTGCCAGCACGTTCGTGCAAATCATCTACATTTTGAGTGATAATGTGCACATTAAATTCCGACTCCAATTCTGCTAAAATATAATGAGCTGCGTTCGGAGTTACCTCTTTGAGCTGTCGGCGCCTTTGGTTGTAAAAATCAAGTACCAAAGCCGGATTTTTACGCCAACCTTCGGGCGTGGCTACATCTTGAACGTTATGCCCTTCCCAAAGTCCGTCACTATCCCGAAATGTTTTAATACCACTTTCAGCACTAATTCCAGCGCCAGTCAAAACTACTAATTTCTTTTTCATGTTCTATTTTTTTGGGCGTGTTCGCCGCGGCGACCGGGCTTTCTGCTCTATCTTTATGGGCAAAAAAAGCCCATAAAGGATGCCGCGTCAATCCCTCACGCAAATCCCGTAAGTGTACTTTTTTTATCTTTTAAAGTACTATTCGTAAGAGATCAATACTCGCTGTTCTTTAAAAGATAAAACTAGTCTTTTTTACTATTTTTGCCAAAAAATAATCCCACATGATCGACTTAAAATATCTCGAGTTTCTTGAAAATATCCTCACTGATAACCGCAAAGAGAAATTTTTGAAAGTATTGCAAAACAGAACCAAACATTTTACAATAGCTGTTGAAGATGTATTTCAAATGCACAATACGAGTGCTGTTATGCGCAGTTGCGAAGTTTTTGGTATTCAAGAACTGAACGTAATTGAACAGCGCTACGGAAAAAGTATCGATAAAGAAATTGCCATGGGCGCCCAAAAATGGGTTGACATTAACACTTTCGATAGTGTAACAACTTGTGTTGACACTTTAAAAAATAAAGGTTACCAAATTATCGCTACCACGCCACACGACAACGATTGTTTGATGGAAGATTTTGATATATCTAAACCCAGTGCCTTATTTTTTGGCACCGAGCGCGATGGTTTATCTGAGGAAATCTTGCAACGTGCCGATGGTTTTTTAAAAATCCCCATGGTAGGTTTCACCGAAAGTTTGAATATCTCCGTTTCGGCAGCAATTATTATTCAAAATTTAACCAATAGATTGCGCAATTCCAACATGGATTGGCACTTAAACGAAAACGAAATCCTAGAAAAACGTTTGGCTTGGGCCAAAAATTCTATTAAAGATATTAAAAGAATTGAAAAACGGTATTTTGAGGAAAACCCAAAGTAGTGTGAAAAAAACTTTAATTATATTGTAACGATTTGCTGCGGCTTAGGGAGGAGCTAAGCACACAATTTAGATTCATATTTTGATGATGTGATCATTGATATCACGGATTAAAAATTCGTCAGGTCGGGAATATTTTTATACAGTTAGTAATCTTATTAATTGATGTCTTCAACCTCCAGAATTACATCTCTATTCATATTTGATACTTGCATAACCTACCCAGTGTTTTTGAGTAGCTATAGCCGTAGTTCCCATACCTAAATCTTCTACTTTAATAAGTTCATGATCAATACTTGATGCGTAATTTAAAAAAGTTCCTGTCAAAGGTTTGTTGTACAATGCCTGATTTAATTTATTGGCAAAACTCACTCCAAATGGCACCGAATAACGACCACACCAAACCCATTTATATTCTTTGTAATCTGTATTTTGGACGGTGTATTCGGTAAAGGTTTTTACTTTTTCAGTACTAATTTTGTTTATTAAACACTTCTCAATAATCTTCATGTCTAGAGCTCTTGCTTTTTTAGTACCTTCATCATCAACTCCAAAAGGAGCTAAATCGCCATTCCAATTTTCAGTTCCATAATGTACCGCATCGTTAGAAATGACAACTGCTACATCCTTACCATATGTAAGATGCTTTTCTTTTAAAATTTTCGCTACCACATCAGAGAGAGTATTGCTATTGCTATCAATTGTTTCGTAATTGATATAAGGCACCAGTATTGGAATAATTTGTAGGTTCTTGTTTTTGCGATGTAAAAAAGGTATAATAGCTTCTAGTGAATGTTCTAACTCTTGCATATCGTTATGAACTAGATAAGATGATTTTGGCAGTTGCGCCATAATTTCAGCATTTAAATCAGACACTTTTAAATCACCATAAGGCGATTGCCAATGTGTGAAATCTCCAAAGATGATTTTGTCTTGAAGTTTAAAATTGCGAGCGCGATGTGCAACACCAATTAAAATAATCGTGTTGGCATTAATTCCTTTAAGCGATTCGTAATACAAACGTCCGGCGTATTTATAATCGTCATGCGGACAAATAGCTGCTTTCCATTGCAAATTATTTTTAGAATCCTTAATACCTAAACGATTATAAATAGAATCTAATTGCCAATTGTATTTTGTAAAACCAATTGTATCATGCACAGGCCTAACTCTCTTTTCTAGTGCTAAGACTTGTGCTGGATTTTTGACATTTTTTTTACTTGTACAACTGAAACAACACAAACAAATCAAAATAAATAGTAATCGCATATCAAATTTTATTTTAAGCAATTTACGTTAAAAAACGCTAGCATATAGCGGTCGCAATTTTCAGATCCATTTTTACTTTTTGGATGTTTTTTAGTCCCTTTCTAGTGCTTGCTACCAACATTTATAATGATATAAAAAAAGGTTTTGGAGTTTCATTCCCAATATTTTTTTTACAGTTTGCCCAAAAGGATACGCTACTCATTTGGTTTCAATTGCATGAGGAGATTTAAATATCTTTCAATTAAACATTTCTAGACTTTATTTCAGTTTTTATGGAATTGTATATTACAAACATGGGTAGCAAAGTAAGAGGAAAAATGAAGCATGGCATAAATAAAACAGGGTTAAATGGCTTATTTGCATAAAGACTCATCATTGTTCCAATAGCTATAATAAATAGGATTCCAAAACCAATAATTACTCCTTTTATTGTGTTTTTTCTTTTTAGTAAATCTGAATCATTCATTTCTTGTAAAGTATTTTTTTTCATAGGTTTAGTTTTAATTTAAGTACAAATTAGTCTGAACTAGTTTTATACTTTAAAAGTATTTTTCAGATGAATTTACAATCAGATTTGGTTGATATTTAAAATGATAAGGTTCATATGATTTTAGTAAAAATTTCCTGCTTAGTTGTTTTCGCCTAAGAAGATTCTTGTTAAAATAGCGTCTGTAAACAGTTTGTCATTTTTACAATTGTTTATAGAAGTAAAGTTTTTAAAACGCTTAAGTCCTGCTTTTTTGATTAGGAAAACGGTATACATTAAGCATACTACTCCGTGTAGAAAAATTAGATAGACTGCAGTTACTCTTTAATACATCGCACTCCTACACCAATATTAATGATGTTTTCTGAATAGGAGATAGTATTTTGGTCGTGTACCAAGTTAATCACTACTCTGAAAAAACCATCTGAAGTTTTAGTTGTTGTAGCCCAATTAGAAATTATTTCACTGGCTTTTGGTGTACCAAGAACATCAACATATCCATTTGCTAATCCATTAAAGCCAATGGCATCAGTGCCAAATCCTGAGCGAATCCATCCTGTTTTTGACTTTAAAGCTTTCCCTTCATTACCACTGTGTCCATTTGTTTTGAGGTAATTTTCTAAAATTTCGAAATCTTTTTTACTAGGTATTCTCCATCCAGTTGGAGCGAGTTTTCCACTATCTAATACAAGATCGCTGTACATTGCGCCATAGTAATCTGAAGGTAATTCTTCGGAAAACACATTGTTTAAATCATTTGTATTGGCCCATTGGTAGTGAGCAATACTATTCCATTTATCTGAAAAAGCATATTTAGGAATTGGTGTTCCATCGTTATATTTCGTTGTTTTTAAGTTTTCTAACATCCATGTTTGAGTGCCTATTTTTAAAGTTTTATAGGTGTTGCCATCACGATCAACTAATTTTCCGAATGCGTTGTTGGTGTCACTTTCTTCATTTTTCGAACAAGAGATAATTATTAAAAACAAAAGTGGAAGTAGTTTTTTCATATATGAATGGTTTTGTGTTAATTTTTATAATTATCTATTTAAAAAAAAACTTTAAGGAACTAAAATAATAAAATTATTTCAACTACAGCTGTCCCGTCAGGATAATTTTATTGCTGGAGCTGGTTGTGAAAATAAATTGCATTAGCTATTATTCTTTAGGTTCTCATAAATAGATAGAACCAAAGGAAAAGTTACATAGACAATCCAAATTGCAATATGCTTTGGAACAATTTCGAAGTAAAAATTGAAATAAAAAATACCTATCGTGAAGCAAATACAACACACAGAATGTAAAATTTCAATTTGATTCTTTATCAAAAACAATTTGAAAGTGTTAGCAACCGAATAAACGTAAATATACAAGACTTACGTAAAAAAAAACTACTTTCTACAAAGTCGTCTTATCTATTACTCAAAAGAGAAAATTAAAAATTTGTTTCGCTCTCTAGTTGTATGTCTTTGATATCGTTCGGATTCATTTTATAGCGGTAAACCCCTTTGTTCCCAATTGCAAATAAAGTATTGTCTCGTATAATTACGTCAAAACAATTTTTGTCGATTGAGTGAACCAAAACCGGTTCTACAGGATTTTCAATGTTAAATATTTTGAGAACATCGTCGCAAACCAGAAGGTATTTTGCAGTGTAAAAACCAATTCCTTTGGGTTGCATGAGATTTCGACTGTGAATTAATTTGGGGTTTTTAAGATCCTTAGTGTCGTAAACTTGCAAAACGTTGCTGTTATTGCCACAAGTAGTATTTGAGTTCAACGTTACATAGGAATGTGTACTATTTGCAATAACAGGGTCGCAAGCGGTAAAGTGTCGTACACTAGATAATTTGGTTGGGTTTTCAGGATTGCTAATCGAATAAATAAACATTCCGTTTCTAGATCCAATAAACAAGTTGTCTTCGTAAGAGAACAGCGTTTCGATGTCAAAGCCAATAGGAATATCGTTCACTTTAACGGGTTTTTCGCCATCTATTAACGAAAACACATTTAATTTCATTTGGTCTACGCTATATAGATAATTGCCTTTTAGGGCAAAAACAGCAAGGGAACCGCCTTGTCCGGTACTATCGTTGGATGCGCTATCACTATTAGAACAACCGAATGTAACTATCAATAGGAAGAAGAATATAATTTTTTTCATGATTATTTTTTTAGATTCCAGTCAATTATAATTTCATTGTCTTTTGTGTAGCCAAATGTCCCGTTTGGTGCTTGCTTTTGCGGAAACACATTTTTATTTCGGTTAGTAACCTTAAAAATTCTTGTGGCGGGATCGAACGTTGCTGTGACTAAATCGACAGCTTGATTAATGTACACCGTATTGCCTTTGATGGCTAAATCAGTGGCTCCTGGAGCCTTTATAAAATAGAGTCTTTCTGGTTTACTTGGATTTGCATAATCGTAAACATGAAAACCTTTGTTGACATCATTAATAAACATTAAATCTTCTTTAATGTAAATTTTTCCTGATTTAACAATGGGCTGTGCGTTTTGAAAAACGATCGAAGTTTCTAGGACGCTACGAGTAATGATTACAGGTTGGTATTCTTGTCTCGGAAAGTCATTGGGATCGGTTGTTGGCCAGCAGGAAACAAACAAAATTGAAACCAGCAATAGAAGTACTGTTTTTTTCATAGTCAAATGTTTCCTTAAAGATAACTAAAGGTTTTTTTGGTTGCGTTACCTTTTGGTTAAATTTAGATTCACAAGGAATTAGCAATCAGAAATCTATTGGTTTAATTCAAAGAGGTTTTCTAAAAAAGCGATTTTTTCTTTTTCTTCCCACAGTTTGGTGTAAACAAGTAAGTTCAAAAATTCGGTTTTACTGACACCAAACAGAAAAATAGTATCTAATTTCTTGTCATTGTATTTCCAAATGATATAACCAAGTGTTGCGTTTTCCTTGATTTTCGACACCTTAAATTTTTGTTCTTTAAAGTTGTTAGTTTGGGTTATTTTTCGTGAAAATTTCTTTTACGCCTCCTTTAGTTACCACAATCGAATTGTAACTGCCGTTTTTGTCCGCTAAAAATTCTACTGTTCTATCATTGTCATCTGATCTAAAAAATTTTGTTTTTGATTCAGGGAAAAGTTCAAGTTCTATACTGTTGTAATAAAGTTTGGTACCCATTTTTATGATTTCAATTGTGCCAAATTGCCCTGTGTATTGATTATAAATAGATGGGTTTGCCTTTATTTTTTTGTGTTTGTAGGGTAGTGTAACTTCTTTTTGAAAAACTAGAGCTGAAAGTCCGTAGGCAATGATATGTGAAAGAGATTCATTATTGGAAAGCACAGTGACCAAAAGGCGATCTTTTGTAAACCGATTGAAGGATGTCATAGCACCAAAAAAGCCACCGTCATGCGCAATCAGTTCATGACCGTGATTGTAAAATGGATTGATTACAAAACCATATCCCCAATTTTGTGTATTATAAGGTGTGAACATTAGTTGTTTCATTTTTTCGGATAAAAGGGTTGTGCCATAAAGCGCTTTGTCCCAAAGAGCCAAATCTTCAACAGTTGCATACACACCATCATTACCATAGTTGATGTCCCAATTGATAAAAGGGTTGCTAACATAGCGATTGTGCTCTTTGATATAATTTTTAGCTTTGTTAGGAATTAATGCATTATTACTAATTACACCAGAGTTGTACATACCTGCTTTTTCAAATACATGTTTTTGAAGATAAGTGCTGTACTTTTCGCCAGAAACTGATTCTATAATTTTAGCTAACAAATAATAGCCAATATTACTGTAGGCTGTCTTTGTGCCAGGTTCAAATTCATAGGGCATTTTTTTTATTTCGTTGTAGGCTGAATCAGCTGACATCGTACTTGTTGCAATATTTTTGAAACCCATGGCTAGTCCAGACGAATGAGACAACAGCATGTGTATGGTAACCTGATCTGCTTTGGGGTAATCAGGTATGAAACGACTTAGCGGATCAGTCAGAGATAATTTTCCTTCCTGCACCAATTGAAGGATTGCCGCTGCAGTAAATTGTTTAGTAACTGATGCCAATTGAAATTTAGTGTCAATCGTATTTTTAATTTTTTGTTCGTAATCAGCAAATCCGTAAGCTTTTTTGAAGAGTACAGTATCGTTTTTTGATACTAAAACAGTACCGCTAAAATGATTGATATCATGCTGTGCTTGCATGTGTTTTTCAATAGCTGCGGATGTGTTTTTTTGACAAAAAAGAACCGTTGGCAAAATTGTGAATAGGAGCACTACGAGACTTACACTAGTTTGATTTCTATTTTTCATGATCCGTTTTACAGTTGATAAGTACTTTAGTTAATAGTTGGTCCAGAAGAACTATTTCATTTTCAGACAATCCAGCTAGAGCATCTGTTCTGTTTTTTTGTATAGTGGGAGTGAGTAAAGCAATGGTTTCAATTCCTTTTTTTGTGATTTCAAGATTGAATTTGCGTCTGTCAGTCTCATGAATTTTCCGACTGATGTAGTCCTTTTTTACCATCAAATCAATAATTCTTGTTACTGAAGCATTGTCTTTAAAAATCATTTCTGCTACTTCTTTTTGGGAGTACTCAGGATTTTTGTGAAGAATTATGAGCACCAAACATTGGTCAACGGTGATATCATGTACAATGGAACTTATATTTTTTTGAGCCATTTTTCGGTATTCTTTTATTGTTTGCTCTAAGGTGTAAAGTACCGTGCCTGTGGGATTTGTATTTTTCATTTGTTTAATATTTGATGCAAATATAATTGATATATCAATTAATTGATTAATTTTTTTGAAAAATATTTATTTTTTGAAATTTTAAATGGGTTTGCTTTGTAATGTTTTTATAATAAATTGATTGGCTGGTTTGAAACGTGTTCTGAAACCAATAATAATTGTAAGTTGGAGTAGGCTGTCCCAATCGAAAACTTAGCTTTGGAAAACTTTCAAAACATTTTTTCTGTAGTATATCACCAAAAAAACAAAAACAAAGTCCGGAGTTGTAAGTGAAATACAAGCAAAAGTACCAACTTCTCTAAAAACAGCTTTCATTGACTTGAAAACCGACTTTTTAAGGCATTTTATTTTTACAAACTACAACCTAAAATAAACCTCGCTTAAAAATCCTTAAACGAGGTTGTTTTTTATGCTTATCTTGAAATTTTACTTTTTTAAGAGAGTTACGCAACAGCTACGCGTGTTGGTAGTTGCTTTTTTATTTATTCTGCTAATCGGTTTTCAATGTCCATTCTTTCGTGTAAAACTCTCACGACTTCAATTTCATTAGTTTTATCTTTCTTAAATAAAATTAAATGTGATTTTACTTTTGAATATTTATATGATTTTCTAATTTTTCCAATGTCACGAGCCAAATCAAAATTATCTACGATATATTCAATTTCGTCAATAATTAAGTTATAATATCTATTTGCTTGTTCAACTGACCAGTTTTCTGCTGTATAAATCCAAATGTTATTGATGTCTTCTATTGCCTTTTCACTAATTATGTAAACTGACATTATTTTTGGAAATTAGCTTTTAGTATTTCAAGGTTTTTATTGCGGTCAAAATTTCTGATTTTACTACTCTTTTCGCCAATTTTTAGTTCATTGATCAAAGATTTTGTTTTAGTTTCTTCTTGTTCAAAAACTCTTAAAGCAGTTCTAACAACTTCACTTACTGAACTATATTTTCCTGTAGAAATTTGTTCATTAATAAAGTTTTCAAAATAGTCTCCTAATAATATTGATGTATTTCGTGCCATGATTTTTATTTTCACCAAAGATACCAATAATTGGTATTAAATTCAAAATTTTTTCGGTTTTTTTGAGCAAAAGTTACTGCTAAAGTTCTGGTAATAAATCGATTTTGGGTTTTCAATTAAGCCTATTATTCGGATTTACTAATCTTCCAAATACAAAACCATCTTTCCATTAAGCCCAATGCCCAAATCCGTTGTAATGGCTGTTGTTCGTTCGGTTACTTTTAACATTATTCTCTTGTAACTTACAATCCATTAATAATATTCTTGGAATTAATGTTAGTAAAAACTCTTTTAACTTTATTTATAATTTTATGTTCAATTACTTCTCTTTGATATTTATCTGAGTAATCAATATCAAAGTTTAAATATAGATTGAAATTTTTAAGATTTTCTTTATTTTCAATTTCTTTCATTATTTCATTAAATATTATTTCTTTATCAGCAAGACTATATTTCCTTGAAACTTCAATAAAAAAATACAGTGTATGGTACAGATTTTTTTGATTAGCTAAAAAAAGAGTTGCTTCTTTTTCTATTTTTTTATTTTCATCACTTTCTTCATACATATTAACAAAAATATGCACAATACCGTATTTTGAGTAGTCAATTCTTGAATACTTAATTTCTTCTCCATTATACTGATAGTGAAGTTTTTCTTGTCCCATGTTAGTATAGGAAATAAAAAGAAGAATTATAATGAATATTTTTTTCATTTTTTTGTTTTAACATTACCGCAAACTTCACACTATGAAAAAACTTCACACCCGAGCGATAGCGAATAGACGGAGTAATCTTTCAAACAAATATATTAAAAATATTGTAAGAAAAATAAATATTTTGTGTTTTTAAACATGCAATACATACAAGGAATACAGTGTAATCAACTGTAAATAGTGATTCTAGAAGACACGATAAGCCAAGAGAATCCAGTTCTCCCGAAGCTTCGGGATTATCGATGCTTTTGTAAATAGCACCAACTTCTCTAAAAACAGCTTTCAATGACGTGAAAACCGACTTTTAAGGCTTTATATTTTTACAAACTAAAACTTAAAGCCAAAAATAAACCTCGCTTAAAAATCCTTAAACGAGGTTGTTTTTTATGCTTATCTAGAAATTTTGCTTTTTTAAGAGAGTTGCGCAACAGCTCCGTGTGTTGGCAGTAGTTGCTTTATATAATGCTACTTAAATACTCTTCAGCGGTCATAATTGGAATTGTAGAGTGCTTAAAGTCTTTTCCGTTTCTGGTTATAATCATTGAGCAGTTAGATTGTAAAGCAGTAAAATAATGAACACCATCTTCAAAATCTTTAAAACTCGAATTCAACGCTTTGTCAATTGTTTCCTCATTGACCTCACAAACTTCACAGATTATTTTAAACTTTCGAAGTTTATTCAAAACAGATTCGGATGTTTCATATTTATTTAAAACATAATCTATTGTCGTGAATGAAAGAGGTGAGACAATTAGAGTAAGTTTTTTTTGGTCTGCCAAGGTAGCAACCTTAGCAATTGAATCAAAAAAAGGAAGTCTTTCTCCCAACAAATCTAATATTACGTTGGTATCTAAAAAAATTCTGCTCATTTGTATTTTTGTTCTAAATAATCAGCACGATCTTTTTTATAATCATAATCAGCTGGAATTTTAATTCCTGAAGAAAGACTTTTTACGAATGGCGAAATTTGTATGTCATTATTTATTTTATCTGAAGTCAAAGAATTAAGGTAATTTTCTATAATTCGAGATAAGCTTAATTTTTTTTCAGACGCATAATGTTTAGCTTTTTCAATTATCTCTTGGTCAAGCTTTAATGTGAGTTTAGTATTCATAATATAAAATATTTATACGTACAAATATATAAATTTAGGACGGAATAAATGTGAATTTCGATTTTTTTTGCGATTACTGCCAACGTCAGTCTGTGAAAAAACTTCGGTTTACTTACAAACAAATATAGCAAAATACTTGTATTAAAAGGAGTTTTTTCCTATATTTAAGAATGCAACACATCACCGGAATTTCACGTCAACAACTGCGTTTTACAAGTTTAGAAGATACAATAAGTCCCGATAACCAGGTGCGATTTATAGATGCCTTTGTCGAATCTATAGACCTCTCTAAGCTTGGTTTTTAGGTAAAAACGCTCAAAACTGAAGGTCGCCCAAGTTTTAATAGTAAAGTGTTTCTAAAGATCTATTTATATGGGTATCTCAACGGAGTCAGAAGTGGTCGAGATCTAGAAAAGGAATGTTTGAGAAACATGGAAATGCAATGGCTTTTAGAAGCTATTATTCCTAATTACCACAGCATATCCAATTTTAGAAAAAACAATCCTATTGCCTTGAAAAAGCTATTCAAACTCTATGTTCTTTTTTTAAAAGATGCCGATTTGATAGGTTGCGAAACCATTGCTATCGATGGTACCAAAAGCCGAGCCCCCAATAGCAAGAAAGTCAATTTCAATCAAAAGAAAATCGACAAACATGTAGATTGTATTGAAGTAAAAACCCAAGAATACTAGATGCTTTGGAAGAAAATGACGCCAAAGATAACCCCGCTATAATCCAAAATATCCAACAAAAGATAGATCACAGCATCCACAAGGAACACTATGATCGAATGCACCAAAAACTAACTCAAAACGCACGCTATGCCAAGCAAATGGTACGAGTGAGAAGTAAAACCGTAGAACCAGTAATAGGAACATTGGTCAATTTTACCAATATGAAGCGCGTAAACACAAGAGGAATCAAGCAAGCCAACAAACACGTTTTAATGGCAGCATTGACCTATAATCTTAAGAAATACTTGAAGTTTATCACCAAAAAAACAAAAACAAAAGCCGGAGTTGTAAGTGAAATACAAGCAAAAGTACCAACTTCTCTAAAAACAGCTTTCATAGACTTGAAAACCGACTTTTTAAGGCATTTTATTTTTACAAACTACAACCTAAAACCAAAAATAAACCTCGCTTAAATATTCTTAAACGAGGTTGTTTTTTATCCTTATCTTGAAATTTTACTTTTTTAAGAGAGTTGCGCAACAGCTACCTGTGTTGGCAGATGTATTTTTACCACGTTTTTCTTTCTGTGTAATCTGGTTTATCTAGATATTCCATTACATACTCACTCATTTTAGGTTTCAATTTTTTATACAAGTCTCCATAAATTGGTTCTTTGTATTTGTGAATTGCCCTAAATACATTTTCTTCATTGTATTTAAAATACCAAGTATCTGGATAGTTGCTTTTGTCTAAAATTTCGGTTAATAAAGCTAAACTTTCTTTATTCTTATATTTGGCGATTGCGCGACAATAATACTTTAAATCATTTGAAGATGATTGCTTTTTCTTTTTTATAGTCTTCTCCAAAAACTTTTTTAGTATTGGAAAATAGATGTCGTTTGGATTTTCTTCAATTGATTTAAAAATCCAATCTTCACAAGGGCTTTCAATAGTACTAAAAATAGTTTTTAAAAATTCTAAATCTTCTTTTTTCTTAAATTTTGATAATGCGTAGCAAGCTCCTAACTGTTCTCCACATCTGTCAGTTTTAATTTTAGATTTTTGCTTTATTACCGAATAATATTTTTCATTTGGTTCTATGTCCTGCAACATCCAATTTGAAACATCTAAATATGAATGTTTCAACAAAACACTATCAATTAAAATATTTTTCTCTGTTTGAGTAAGTTTTCTGCTGTCTTCTGCTTTTCTAATTAATAAATCTGAAACCATAAAGTTATCAGCCGCATCTTCGAAATACCACCATTCAACTTTAGTTGTATCGCTCAAATGCCCCAGAAGTATTTTAAAATAATCTTTATCATTTTTATTTACCAAAGTTCGGTAAGCAATTACTCTTAATATTGGATCTTCACAATTAAGTAGTTTTAATAATTCTTCTTTTGTGCAATTTTCTTTTATAAAGTTTCTTGCAATTGTATCACTTGAAGGGACTTTTTTTTCAGCAGCAAGTTTTTTTAGATGAATTTGGAGTTCACTTCTAAAGTCAGAAATTTTATTCGGATATGGTTTTTCACGTCCACAACTGAATATTATTGAAATTAGAATTATATAGGTGAATTTTTTCATAATATATCTGCCAACGTCAGTCTGTGAAAAAACCTCCGTTGTATTATCGCCAAATATATCAAAATACTTGTATAAAAAGGAGGTTTTTCGTATATTTAATAATGCAACACATCACCGGAATTTCTCGTCAACAACTGCGTTTTACAAGTTTAGAAGATACAATAAGTCCCGATAATCAGGTACGATTTATAGATGCCTTTGTCGAATCTATAGACCTCTCTAAGCTTGGTTTTTCGGTAAAAACGCTCAAAACTGAAGGTCGCGCCCAAGTTTTAATAGTAAAGTGTTTCTAAAGATCTATTTATATGGCTATCTCAACGGAGTCAGAAGTGCTCGAGATCTAGAAAAGGAATGTTCGAGAAACATGGAAATGCAATGGCTTTTAGAAGCTATTATTCCTAATTACCACAGCATATCCGATTTTAGAAAAAACAATCCTATTGCCTTGAAAAAGCTATTCAAACTCTATGTTCTTTTTTTAAAAGATGCCGATTTGATAGGTTGCGAAACCATTGCTATCGATGGTACCAAAAGCCGAGCCCACAATAGCAAGAAAGCCAATTTCAATCAAAAGAAAATCGACAAAAATGTAGATTATATTGAAGTAAAAACCCAAGAATACTTAGATGCTTTGGAAGAAAATGACGCCAAAGATAACCCCGCTATAATCCAAAATATCCAACAAAAGTTAGACCGATTGAAAGGAAACAAATTGCGTTATGAGCAACTAGAAGAAAAACTAAAAGCAAGTGGCGAGCCGCAAATAAGTACTACCGATAGCGATGCCAGAGCCTTATTAGTGCAAGGACAAGTAGTTGAAATCTCATTCAATCTCCAATCTGCAGTCGATGCCAAACACAATCTAGTGGTAGTCACGCAAACCATCAACAAGAACGATCGCAGTGCCTTGTCTGCCATTGCCCTAGAAGCCAAAGAGAATCTAGCAATAGAAACCTATACCGCCCTGGTGGACAAAGGATATCATAATGGCAAACAAATAGAAATTTGCAAACAAGCCAACATCACTACCATCGTAGCACAGCCAGAACAAGGAAAAAGTAACGAAAACGGTACGACCAAGGATTATTTGGTAGCCCAATTTCAATACAATCAAGACACCGATACCTATACCTGCCCACAAGGCGAAACGCTAAAAACTACGGGCAGTTGGCATAAGAAAACTACAGATAGAGATAGCTATAATTTTAAAAAATACCGAACCCCAAAATGTAAAGAATGTCCCGTAAAACATTTATGTACTAGTAGAGCATCAGGCAGAGAAATCGACCGAAGCCAATATGCCGAAGCCGTAGAAGAAAACAACAAGCGCTATCATGAAAACCCACAACTCTACCGCAAGCGGCAAGAGATCAACGAGCACATTTTTGGTACTATCAAACGCCAATGGGGCTATAACCATACCAATTTAACGGGGCTCGAAAAAGTAAAAGGAGAACACAGCCTAATTATGCTGGTGTATAACATCAAACGCAGTATCAATATCCTGGGCGTTCCCGATCTGATTGCCAAACTCAAAAAATGGAACTCACCCTACAAGGCAAAAGTCCTGTTTTTACTAAAAAAGGAGTATTTAAAGCTAACTAATGCCCTTGATTTCTATCAAACTAAGTTAGTAGCCTAAAAAAAGAGCCTTCTTAAAAAGGCTTTATTTGAATTGTAGAACAGGAAAATTGAAGGTTTTTAAGGAAAAAAGGAGGTTTTTTCACAGCCTGACGTTCCCGCGCTACAGCGGGTTTGGGATTAAAAATGTGTAATCTTTCGGATTTGCTAAATTATCCCAAGTACAAAAACAACTTTCCATTAAGCCAAATGCCCAAATCCGTTGTAGCGTGTGTTGGCAAATCGGTTTTATGGTTAAGTTGTAAAAATAAGAAAATCCCTCCTTACAGGGAGAGATTTCTGTTCTTATGTTACATATTATTTTTTTGGTGGTTCATAAGGTTTAAATACCGCAATTCCTTCCACTGGACATCTTTCTAATTTATAAAGTATTGGGATGTTATTACGATCAATTAAAATAGCATCATGAAGTTCTTTTTTCTTTTCAATACCAATGTTGTCATATCCAAGGGGTTGCCTTTTTGCATGAATATAATTAATGTAAATGTTTTCAGAATTAAAATCCGCAAGAAAATATAATCTATATCCTCCAGCATCAGGAATTCTTTTTTTAAGAAAAGGGATGTGCTCAGGACCGTAAAGTCTATTTCCAGTAGCAACAATATCAAAAGTGTTATCTATAAAAAATTCTAAAAATAATTTTTCTAAATCTTTGTATTGTTTCTTTTTAATTAATTTTTGATACTCTTCAATAAAACTATTGGAACAATAAACATTCATCCATTATTTGCTTAACATTTCTATTCTTTTAGCAAATTCGGTATCAGCAGGGAGGTTAAAATACAAATCTTCTAAATCTTGATTGTGCTCTTTTAGATCGTCTAAAGCGATTTTATAATTACGCATTGCTTTGGTGGCAATGTCTTTGGTAATAACCCAACTCATACTTACATAAGTACGAATTAGTTTTTTATGAACTGCGTTTGATTTATCAAGCAATCCTTTTATTAATTCAAGACATTCATCGTCAACGTTATCTACCCAAGATAATTTTTCTAATTTTGAATTAATATCTATTATCGTTTTGGTTTGATTTTCAAGAGAAGTTGTAAATACTATAATTTTATCCAAAAATTTATCAACAGCTTCTTGTTTTAGAGCTTTGACATTTTTTTGATTTGCTAATTCAGTAACCTCATTAAAGGTTTCTTGAATTTTTGATTTAGCGGTTAAGCATTCCATCATATAGTTTGATTTAAAACGTATGTACATTTGTGTTTGACAATTGTACGTGACAAATATATACAAAAGCATATATATAATAACA
>NZ_QKNZ01000048.1:0-13853 GCF_014156605.1 Flavobacterium sp. SOK18b | reverse complement strand
CGACTTTTTTTTTTAAACAACTAATTTTTTAAAATTAATTACAAAAAAAAGAAGTTTCTTTCTATTGTCAATTTGACAATAGAAAGAAACTTTAAACAAAATTTTATGTTAAAATCTAGGTAATTATTCAGTAAAACAAATTTTTTTATTTATTTTAAAAAATATTTAGAGTATTATTTTTGAAAATCAAATTATTAATCTAATTTGCTACACTTAATAGAGTGTTAAATGTTAAAATACGATATTTTATTAGTTTTATTAACCAAATACCGCACACATTAGATGAGAAAGAACTTTACTTTAGTATTTATTTTATCCATTATTTTTGCTGGATATGCCCAAAAAGAACAAATCAAAGAGGCGCAATTAGAGTTTAAGAACGGAAACTCTCAGGGAGCATTATCCATTTTAAAAAAATCACAATATTTAATAAATAATGCTATTGCCGATGATAAATCAGAGTTTTACAAGCTAAAAGCTGAAATTTATAAAAGTTTAGCGGATCAAAAAATTGATCCAGCTGCTAACCTTTCTTCTGCCGTTGCTACTTACAAGGAATTGATTGATGAGGAAGACCGTATTGAAACCTATAAATACTCTGTAAAAGCCCGCGAAGCGATTAAATTAATTAAAGATCAGATTCAAGGTAGTGCTATTGCTGATTTAAAAGTAAATAACTACAGTGAAGGAGCAAAAAAAATGTATTCCTTGTATGAGATAGACAAAAAAGATACGCTTAACTTATACCTTTCGACTTCTTATTTTATGAAGGTAAATGATTATGAATCTGCCTTACGTAATTATAAAGAGTTAAATAAACTCAATTATACGGGTAGAGTTATGGAATATTATGCTGTTAATAAAAAATCTAAAGTTGAAGAATTGTATTTAAGTGCAGCCGATAGAGACTCAAATGTAAAAGCAGGAATTGCAGAAAATCCTAGAAATCTGATGGCCGCCTCTAAGAAAAGTGAAATTCTATTAAATTTGGGTTTTATTTATAGAGAAAAAAAAGATTTAGCTGCAGCCGAAAACTGTTACAAGCAGCTCATTACTTATGATCCTAAATCAGTTGATGGGTATTTAGAACTTGCATATTTAAGTTTAGACAAGAAAAAAGTAATAAGCGAGCAAATGAGTGTATTAGGGACTTCCAAAGAAGAAATGCTTGCCTATGATAATTTAAAAATTAAAATGGATGATATTGTAAAAGGCGCTATCAAGTATCTAGAAAAAGCAAATTCGATACAAGCCAATGATAAAACAGTTTCGGAATTATTATTAAAATTATACCGATCTATGGATTTGATTGCAGAATATAATGCCTTAAAAGCTAAAATAAATTAACAAATTCCAACTAAATTTATAACCCTGTAAACTACTTTACAGGGTTTTTTGTATTACACCATATCAGTAGGTTTTACCCAATTATCAAAATCTTCTGGCGTGACATATCCAAGGCGCACTGCTTCGTATTTTAAAGTGGTACCATTTTTATGTGCAGTTTGAGCAATTTCTGCTGATTTGTAATATCCTATTTTAGGGTTCAATGCAGTGACTAACATTAATGAGTTATCCAGTAGCTCTTTAATTCTAGTATGATTAGGTTCAATTCCTTGGGCACAATGAAGATCAAATGACAAGCATGCATCTCCAAGAAGTCTAGCTGATTGTAAAAAATTTGATGCAATGAGCGGTTTAAATACATTTAATTCAAAATGTCCTTGCATTCCACCTACAGAAATTGCGACATCATTTCCTATTACTTGTGCGCATACCATTGTCAAGGCTTCACATTGAGTAGGGTTTACTTTGCCAGGCATTATAGATGATCCAGGTTCATTCTCAGGAATGAAGATTTCATTAATTCCAGATCTTGGTCCAGAGGAGAGCATGCGGATATCATTTGCTATTTTATTTAGAGAAACGGCCAATTGTTTTAAAGCGCCATGACTCTCAATAATAGCATCATGAGCAGCTAAGGCTTCAAATTTATTTTCGGCAGTAATAAAAGGGTGTCTGGTAAACTCAGCAATGTATTGAGCAACTTTCAGGGCATATCCTTTTGGAGTGTTCAAACCTGTTCCTACAGCAGTCCCTCCGAGAGCTATTTCAGATAGATGAGGGAGTGAATTTTTTAAAGCTTTCAAACCATAATTTAATTGAGCTACATATCCTGATATTTCTTGTCCTAATGTTATGGGTGTCGCATCCATCATGTGAGTACGGCCTATTTTTATAATGGTATTAAATTCGATAGCTTTAGTATGTAGCGTATCTCTTAATTTTTCAATGCTAGGGATTGTAACTTCATTTAGGACTTTATATGCAGCAATATGCATAGCTGTAGGAAAAGTATCGTTGGAGGATTGAGATTTATTAACATCGTCGTTTGCATTAATAAATTGATTTACACCTATTTTTAAACCTTTAATAAACTGAGCTCTATTTGCAATTACTTCATTTACATTCATGTTGCTTTGAGTTCCTGACCCAGTTTGCCAAATGACTAATGGAAATTGATCATCAAGCTTTCCGTCTAAAATTTCATTACAGACCATCTCAATACAATCTCGTTTTTCCTCTGTTAGAATTTTTAAATCACAATTGGTGTATGCGGCTGCTTTTTTTAAGTACGCAAAACCATATATGATCTCTTTTGGCATAGAGGCTGCCTCTCCAATTTGAAAGTTATTTCTAGAACGTTCTGTTTGGGCTCCCCAATATTTATCTATTGGTACACGTACTTCGCCTAATGTATCTTTTTCTATTCTATACTTCATTTTAAATGGCTTTATTAATGGATGGAAATGGTTGCTCTTTCATATTATTTTTTTGGAATTGCGATTTGCTCTAAGGAATTTCGTAATTCTGTAATTTAAGAATAATTATTATTATGACAAGGACATACTTAGTTTTTGTGTTTTTTTATTGCTACCAAAAATAATTAGAGTTATATTTGTGCCTACATTCAAAATTCCGGAAAACATGTTTGAATTTTCACAGTATTTAGGCTTTTTACTTTTCTTAACCATCCTAACAATGGGATTTTGGTTAATGTTTTTTCTAGTTGGTTTCGTATCCTATTGGGTAGGTGGAGCAAGTTGGGAAGCATACAAAGAGAAGAAAGCAAAAAAGAAGCAAGAACAATCTGTTTAAGCTTTTTAGTTTTATAAAAGAACTCATTTTTATGAGTTCTTTTTTTTTTGATTTAAATGTATAAAAAAAGGACTCATTTTACATGAGTCCTTTTCTTTTATCCTTGATAATCTCCTTCGTTATCATTTTGCATTTTACGAGTTGGTTTTTCTCTTTCGTTTTTAGGTTTGTTGAAACGATAAGTAAATGATACGTTTATCTGTCTTACTCTCCACTGCATTTCACCATAAGAATTTGCAAATTGAGGTAGGTAAGTTTCCATGATTCTTTTTCTAGAATTAAAAACATCGCTTACGTTAAATGAAAGTGTTCCTTTGTCTTTCATTATATCTTTACTAAAAGCTAAGTTTGCTGCAAATACTCCTAAGCTTTTACCTTGTGCGTTGCCTTGAGGACCATTGTAGGTAGCATTAGTTTGCCAATCAATTTTGTAAGGTAATGTTATTTTTGAGGTAATTCTAGTGAACCAAGAAGTAGCAATATTATTAAAATCTTGTGTTACTTTTTCGTTTCTAAAATTAGTATACTCATATATTCCTTGAGTTTCATTTCTAAAGAAATTAAAATTACCATTCAATTTCCACCATTTGTATGGAGAATAATTAAGTGTAAATTCAAAACCTGCTCTGTATTCTGTGGCTAAATTAATAGGTGAGCTAACAGTAATAGGTATTCCATTTACGAAGTCTCCTGATTCTCTTCTAGCAAATTGAAACACATCAGTTGTTTTATTTACGTACAAAGAAGTATTGAAGGTTAATTTTTCCCATCTTCTAATGTATCCAAAATCTAGTGCATCAGTAAATGCCGGATCTAAATCTGGATTACCTACAAAAATGTTAATGTTGCTTGATAAGTTGCTAAACGGATTTAACAAACGTCCTCTTGGTCTTTGTATTCTTCGGCTATAACTTACTGATGCACTACTTGCATCTGATAATTCGTAGGTAAAGAAAGCGCTTGGGAAAAAATTGTTGTACTTTTTAGTGTTAAAGTCGTTAGTAGCTAGTTGATTGATGTTGATGTTTGAATCTTCAAAACGCAATCCAAAAAGAGCTGAAAATTTATTTACTTTGACACCATATTGTGTGTATAAAGCATTTACTTTCTCTTTGTATTCTAATTTATTAGTAAAATTGTTATTTACTACACCATCATTATCAACTCTATAATCTGTAAGTAATTCTAAGAATTCACCACGATATCCAGCTTCAAATTGACTTGATTTGCCAAAAGGAAGTACATAATCTAATTGTAATAAATTTCGATTTTGAGATTGATTATTAAGTGTATTATCGAATTTTGTTCTAGTAGAGTTGGTTGCAGTATCAGTAATTAATGCATCATTAAACTCATCACTTGTAGAAAAGGAACCATCAAGAGTTAATTTGTGTCCGTCTTTTTTGAATTTCTTTGTATAGTTTGTTGCAAATTCAACATTTTCACTGTCGCTGTTTTCTAGGTTGATTCGTGTTCTTCTATAATCAAAACTGCGATCAGCTTTGATATAATCTTGAAAAACGTTGTCAATATTGTTTCCGTTACTTTTTCTGTAATTAAAGCTGTTTGTCCATGTAGCAGTTTCAGAAACAAACCATTCCATACCAAAATTACTATTATAGCCTTTATTGAATCTGTCATTTTTACGAGATTCATTTACAGAATTGGTAATTTCATTATTATCATTTAAATAATCAGTATTGGTAAAAGCGTTTCCAGGATTGCTACGATCATTATAACCTTGTGTAGTGAAAAGGTTAAAGTTTTTTGATTTGTAGTTTAAGGTACCACTCAATCCATAATTTTCAGGATAACCAGTAGACGCAATTATAGTTCCGTTTAATCCTTGGTTTTTTCCTTTTTTAAGAATAATGTTTAGTAAACCTCCACCACCTTCAGCATCATATCGTGCAGATGGATTGGTAATAACTTCTACTTTTTCAATTGCATCAGCTGGAATTAATCGTAATGCTTCAGTTATGTTAATAGCATTTGAGGGTCTGCCGTCAATTAAAACTCTAACGTTATCATTTCCTCTTAAACTTACATTTCCTTCAACATCTACTGATACTGACGGTATGTTATCTAATACATCGCTTACGGTTCCACCTTTAACCATAAGGTCACTTCCAACGTTGTAAACTTTTTTGTCTAATTTGATTTCAACAGTAGTTTTCTCTGCCCTTACAATTACTTCATTCAATTGTGCCGCATCTTCTTCTAAGCTTATCACTCCTAGGTTAGTACTTTTTGTTAAGCTTTTTTGTTTGATATCATTTCCTTTAAAAGAGATAAACTCAATTTTGATATCATACGTACCTGGTTTCACTTCAACATCAAAATCTCCAGTTGCATTACTAATTCCACCTGCTACGGGTTTTGGATTATTTGGTAATGAAAAAGTGATGGTTGCATACTCTAATGGTTGTTTGCTTATTTTTTCGATAACTTTTCCAGTTATTTTAATTTTAGGAACACCTCCACCTGGTTGTGCAAATCCTACTATTGCTATTAAAAAAAAGGCAAGAATTAAAAAAGGTTTAATTAATTTCATTATTTATTACTTTAGTTTTTTCATTAGACGCACAAACCTTTAATTAGTTTAATAGGACAAATCACAAATAAATGTTAAGACTAAGATTTATCTATTTCAAAAAGTTCTCTACTGATTCAAAATCTCTTCCTATTATTGCTTTTTGACCATCAATTACAATTGGTCTTTGCATTAATATTGGATTTTCGGCAATAATTTTTAATACTTCTTGGTCATTCAGGTTTATGTTTTTATAGTTTTCTATCCAAATTTTTTCTTTGATGCGCACTAAAGCTATAGGTTTAATGTTTAGTTTGCTAACAATGGTTGTTAATTCATCAATAGATAGGGGGTGAAGCAAGTAAAGTTTAATTTCAAACTCCTTATTGCTCGTTTCGATTTGTGCTAAACATGCTCTTGATTTCCCGCAACGAGGATTGTGATAGATTTGAATCATTTTTTTTGATTTAAGATTATGATGTAACAAAAATAGTATTTGTTAAACTAATAATATGAAAACATAATTTCAAAAAAATATGTACATAGCCCAAGGTTTTAAGTCAGGAAATACTTTTTGGAAATACATTCAAGGGTCAGTTTTACTAATTCTTGCTTCTATGGTTGGGCAGTTGTTTTTTGCAGCAGTTGTTGTTATAGACTCTTTGACTACTGGGAAACAGTTTCAACCAGTAGGATTGAATATGATGACGTACTTTGATTCTAATACTACATTGTTTTTTTTATTGTCAAACTTTGTGTTTGTGCTGGCTGCTCTTTTTTTTATAGTGAAATTGCTACACCATCAAACTATACTTTCGGTGACTACTTCTAGAAAAAAAGTAGATTGGAACCGAGTACTGACTGCTTTTGGGATTTGGTCCCTTTTTACTATTGGATCAACGCTCATCATGTATTTTGCGAACCCTTCTAGTTTTGCAATAAATTTTCAACCCATTCCTTTTTTAATTTTAGTACTGATTGGTATCATAATGATTCCTTTACAAACAAGTGCCGAAGAATATATATTTAGAGGTTATTTAATGCAGGGTTTTGCAGTTTTAGCTCGAAATAAATGGTTTCCATTAGTAATGACTTCATTAATTTTTGGCGGTTTGCATTTTTTTAATCCCGAAGTAGAAAAAATGGGTCCAATAATTATGGTGTATTATATAGGAACCGGTTTGTTTTTAGGTATTTTGACACTCATGGATGAAGGAATGGAACTTGCCCTTGGTTTTCATGCTGCTAATAATACTATTGGTGCTTTGTTAATCACATCTGATTGGACTGCCTTTCAAACGAATTCTATTTTAAAGGATGTCTCTAATCCATCTGCTGGAATTGATGTCATTTTACCTGTTTTTCTTATTTATCCAATACTTTTGTTTATCTTTAGTAAGAAATACCAATGGACCAATTGGACAGAAAAATTGACCGGCAGGATTCCATCGGTTTAGATTATAATTTTGTAAATATCACAATCATGACCACTACCGTTACCTATCAAAACGTACATAATTTGTTTAAATTAAATGGTTTTCACCTTGATCGTGATGATTTATGCAGAGTTGCGTATAGTTTTATCAAAGAAGGCGAGGCCTATGAAAAAGCTGTTGGAGATTTTCTTTTAGATTGGTTTGATTCTAAACCTTATCTCATGCTCAATACATCTGGAACTACTGGAAAGCCAAAACTCATTCGAATGGAGAAACAAGCCATGGTAAACTCGGCTTTAGCCACTGGAGATTTTTTCGATTTGAAACCAGGAGACAGCGCTTTACACTGCTTATCGACCCAATTTATAGCGGGAAAAATGATGTTAGTACGTGGTTTTATATTAGGTTTAGACCTTGATTTTGTTGCTCCAAGTGCAGAACCTTTAGTTCGTAATGCAAAGAAATATGATTTTGTTGCTATGGTTCCTTTGCAAGCTCAAAATTCACTAAAGTCATTGCATAATGTAAAGAAAATGATTGTTGGTGGTGCAAAAATGGACAAGGTTCTTGAAAATGAGTTGTCAAAAGTGACAACAAAAGTGTATGAAACCTATGGCATGACAGAAACTATTACTCATATAGCTGCTAAAAAAGTTGGGGAAAATTTCTTTTCGGTTTTGCCTAATATTAAAATCTCCCGAGATGACCGAAATTGCTTGGTGATTGATGCACCTTTAATTTCAAATGAATCGATTGTTACGAATGATTTGGTAGAAATTAATGAATACAATCAATTTGTTTTCTTAGGCCGAGTTGATAATGTAATAAATAGTGGCGGAATAAAATTGATTCCTGAAAAAATTGAACAAAAACTATCTGCTAAAATAAAGGAAAGATTTTTTGTGGCGAGTATTAAAGATCTTGAACTCGGAGAGAAATTAATTTTAGTTATTGAAGGAGAAAATCAATTGTTACCCGATGATTTTTTTGATGATTTAGACAAGTATGAAAAACCGAAAGCTGTTTTTTACGTTCCAAAATTTAAAGAAACAGATAATGGTAAATTAAAACGAGCTGAAATTGTAAATAGCTTATAATGAAGTTTTCCTAAATTAAAAAGCATCCCGAAATATACTTTCGGGATGCTTTTTTTATAATTGGTAAGAATGTTATACTTGAATAACTCCTAAATTGAATTTCTTTTCAATAGGAGCGTGGTTTGCTGCTTCAATTCCCATAGAAATCCAAGTTCTAGTGTCTAATGGATCAATAATAGCATCAGTCCATAATCTTGAGGCCGCATAATAAGGAGAAACTTGTTCGTCGTATCTTGCTTTTATTTTGTCAAATAACTCTTTTTCTTTTATTTCATCAACGACTTCACCTTTTGCCTTGAGCGATGAGGCTTCTATTTGTGCAAGTACTTTTGCAGCTTGCGTTCCGCCCATAACGGCTAGTTCAGCACTTGGCCAAGCAAAAATTAATCTAGGATCATACGCTTTACCACACATGGCATAATTTCCAGCTCCATATGAATTACCAACAATTACAGTAAATTTTGGTACCACAGAGTTGGATACTGCATTTACTAACTTGGCACCATCTTTTATAATTCCGCCATGTTCAGATTTTGATCCTACCATAAAACCAGTTACATCTTGAATAAAAACTAACGGGATTTTTTTCTGATTGCAATTGGCAATAAATCGAGTGGCTTTATCAGCACTATCCGAATAGATTACACCTCCAAATTGCATTTCTCCATTTTTAGTTTTAACAACTTTTCTTTGATTAGCAATGATTCCTACAGCCCAACCATCAATTCTAGCATAACCAGTAATTATTGTTTGTCCATAACCATCTTTGTAAGTATCAAACTCAGAGTTGTCTATTAATCTGTTGATGATGTCCATCATGTCATATTGTTCGCTACGAGCTTTTGGCAATATTCCATACATTTCATTTTCATCAAATTTTGGTTTTTCAGCTTTTATACGGTTGTATCCAGCTTTGTCAAAATCACCAATCTTGTCAACAATATTTTTTATACGATCAAGAGCATCTTTATCATCTTTCGCTTTATAATCAGTCACTCCAGAAATTTCACAATGAGTTGTGGCTCCTCCAAGAGTTTCATTATCAATGCTTTCTCCAATAGCTGCTTTTACAAGGTAACTACCCGCTAGGAAAATACTACCTGTTTTATCCACAATCATAGCCTCGTCACTCATGATAGGTAAGTACGCTCCACCTGCTACACAACTACCCATTACAGCAGCAATTTGTGTAATACCCATGCTGCTCATTTGTGCATTATTTCTAAAAATACGACCAAAATGTTCTTTGTCAGGGAAAATTTCGTCTTGCAATGGCAAATAAACTCCGGCACTATCCACTAAATAAATGATAGGCAATCTATTTTCCATTGCAATTTCTTGTGCTCTAAGGTTCTTTTTAGCAGTAATAGGGAACCAAGCACCTGCTTTAACTGTAGCATCATTTGCTACTACAATACATTGTTTGCCTCGGATATAACCTATTTTTACAACAACTCCACCAGAAGGGCAGCCACCATGTTCAGCATACATTCCTTCGCCAACGAAAGCGCCAATTTCGATACTTTTAGCCTTTGCGTCTAGTAAATAATCTATTCGTTCACGGGCAGTCATTTTGCCCTCACTATGTAATTTTTGAATGCGTTTTTCTCCACCTCCTAATTTTACGGCACTTAATTTTTGACGTAATGCAGAGAGTAGAAGTTTATTGTGGTCTTCATTTTTATTGAAGTTCAAATCCATGATTTATTAGATTAAAAAGTTTGTGCTAAAATACAAATTACTACAAAAATACGTTTATTATTTTGTCTAGTAAAATCAAAAAAATGTTTTTATTTTGGTTTTAAATAAAAAAACAGAAGCGAACTTCTGTTTTTTTTATGAATATGATAAAAATTATGTCTTTATTTTTTTGATTCGTTGACTAGTCTTTTTAAAATAGCCCATTGTTTTAAGGCATCACGAGCTTCAACAGCCGGATATCCTAACATTGTTTTTCCAGCGGCTATATCACCTGTAACACCAGATCCTGCTCCTACAATAGCACCATCTCCTATAGTTGTATGGTCTTTTATGGAGGCACTTCCACCAATAATAACTCCGTTACCTAATGTTACTGAACCAGCAAGTCCGCTATTTCCTGCCATAATACAAAATTTACCTAATTTGCTGTTATGACCTATTTGTACAAGGTTGTCAATTTTACAGCCGTCACCTAGTACTGTTGAACTAAATTTGCCTCTATCTACGCAAGAATTGGCACCAATTTCAACATTATTACCAATGATTACATTACCTATTTGAGGGATTTTAACCAATCCGCGTTGAGGATCAGGTCTAAAGCCAAAACCATCTGCGCCAATTGTTGCATTGGGATGTATGATGCAATCATTACCAACATGACAGCGTTCTCTGATCACGGTACCAGACCAAATAACTGTGTTTTTACCAATAGTTGATTCGTCTAAAATGGTCACGTTAGGATATATAGTACTGTTATCACCTATTACTACATTAGGACCCACATAGCATCCTGCACCAATCTGCACACCATTGCAAATTTTTGCACTAGCATCAATCACGGCTGTGGGATGAATGGCTGTATTGAATAGTGGAGTAGGTGGAGCAAAAAGTTCAAGAACTTGAGACATGGCTAAATCGGCATTCTTTACTTTAATAAAAGCGCGATTATCTCCTGGTTCGATGCTAATGTCTTCGTTTACAACAGCAACACAAGCCTTTGAGGTAGCCCAAAATTTTTCGTATTTTTTGTTTCCTATAAATGAAATCTCCGTAGTGCTTGCAGCTTCTAATTGTTCAGGAGCAGTAATACTTGTTAGGGTTGACCCAACGATTTCTCCGTTAAGAATTTCGTTTATTTCGTTAATTGTATAGGATTTCATTGGAATTTAGGATTTGGTTCTTGATAAAATTTGCCCAAATAAAGGAATTTAGCATTTAAATTCCTAATCCTAATATTTTCTTTAACATGCTTTGAAAAAAAGTGTCAAGTTTACAATGTAATTCAAAGTATGTTATTCTTTGTTGGACATTGTTAAATCGTGATAGAGTCACTTTTTTAAATTCTAAAAATCTTTAAAAAGTTAACGGAGTTAATTATCTTATTATAATTATAACTCATTGTTCGAAGATACTGTAATATTTTGCTGTCTCAGCGTTGGGAAGTTCTTTAAAATCTAACGCTAAAATAATTCTTGTTTTGTGCAAAAATGGGAAAGTAAATTAGTAAAAAAGTGATGTAAAAAAGGTTTACATCAGTGATGTGTTTTTCTCAAAAATAATAAAAATCCTACACAAAATAGAATTGTGTAGGATTTTATCTTTTATGATTCTTTTTGTCCCATCATCATCAGATAGGCTTTTAAGAATTCGTCTATTTCACCATTCATGACGCCGTCAACGTTGCTGGTTTCATAGCCAGTGCGTACATCTTTGACTAGTTTATATGGTTGCATTACGTAATTGCGTATTTGTGATCCCCATTCAATTTTCATCTTTCCAGCTTCAATATCGGCGCGTTGTGCTTGCTTCTTTTTAAGTTCAATTTCATATAATTGCGAACGTAACATTTGCATGGCTCGTTGCCTATTGTCTTGCTGCGAACGCGTTTCAGAGCATTGAATTTGAATTCCGGTAGGCTTATGAAACAGCTGTACTTTAGTTTCTACCTTGTTGACATTTTGTCCACCTGCACCACTAGAGCGTGAGGTCGTTATTTCAATATCAGCAGGATTAATTTCAATTTCTATACTGTCGTCAACTAAGGGGTAAACATATACGGAAACAAAAGAGGTATGTCTTTTAGCATTACTATCAAAAGGTGAAATACGCACGAGTCGATGTACTCCGTTTTCTCCTTTAAGATATCCAAAAGAATAATCCCCTTCAAACTCAAGAGTTACTGTTTTTATTCCGGCAGCATCTCCTTTTTGAAAATTCAGCTCCTTAATTTTATAGCCGTATTTTTCGCCCCACATCATGTACATTCTCATGAGCATTTCGGCCCAGTCGCAGCTTTCTGTTCCACCTGCACCAGCTGTAATTTGCACTACAGCACTTAGCGTGTCCCCTTCATCCGAAAGCATGTTTTTAAATTCAATAGCTTCAATGTGATTATTAGTAGCATTGAATTGTGTGTCAAGTTCATCAGGTGTAAGTTCACCTTCTTTATAAAATTCGTAGGCAAGTTCCAATTCGTCTGTCATTTCAACAGCTTTATTGTAATCTTCTATCCACTTTTTTTTATTTCGAAGATTTTTCACTAGTAGTTCTGCCTCTTTTGGACTGTTCCAAAAATCAGGGGCAAAGGTTTTTTCTTCTTCGTTTGAAATCTCAATTAATTTGGCATCAACGTCAAAGATACCTCCTCAACGCACCAAGGCGCTCTACAATACCTTTTATTTGTTCGGTAGTTGTCATAAATTATTGTTTTTATTTTTTAGAAATCGTTTTGTAGTATTCCTTTTGTTCAATTGTTTTAGTTTTAACGGAACTTTTTGCAATATACAAACCGTATTATGTAAATTTGTGCTGCAAAAATAGAAATTTTTTACAAAGGGACAATTCGCGAACCATTCGCACTGAAAATAAAAGAATAATATGGAAATAAATTTAATTAGCGATACGATTACAAAGCCATCTCGTGAAATGCTTGTTCATATGTTAAATGCTGTAGTTGGTGATGATGTGTATAAACAAGATCCTACTGTAATTGAACTTGAAGCTAGGGTAGCACAAATGTTTGGAATGGAGGCAGGTCTCTTTTTTCCATCGGGAACAATGGCAAATCAAACTGCAATAAAATTGCACACGCAGCCAGGGGAACAGTTAATTGCTGATAAATATGCACACGTATACCATTATGAAGGAGGCGGAGTTTCCTTTAATAGTGGCGTTTCTTGTTGTTTACTAGATGGAAATCGAGGAATGATTACCGCAGATCAAGTAGCTGCTGCTATCAATGATCCAGAGTTTTATCACAGTCCATTAACAAGTCTAGTATGTGTTGAAAATACAACAAACAAAGGTGGCGGTGCTTGCTATGAACTGGAAGATTTACAAAAAATTAAAGCAGTTTGTGATGCACATAATTTAAAATTTCACTTAGACGGAGCTCGTATTTGGAATGCTTTGGTTGCTAAAAATCAAGATCCTAAAGAGTTTGGTAAACTTTTTGACACCATTTCAGTATGCTTGTCTAAAGGTTTAGGAGCTCCTATTGGTTCTGTATTATTGGGCGATAAAGAAACAATTCACAGAGCATTGCGAATTCGAAAAATACTTGGTGGCGGAATGCGTCAAGTAGGATATTTAGCAGCAGCAGGTTTATATGCACTTGAAAATAATATCACTAGGTTAGCCGAAGATCACCGTAGAGCAAAAGAAATTGCCGAAGTGTTGAAGAAAACAAGTTGGGTAGCATCTGTAGAACCAGTTGAAACCAATATTTTAATTTTTTCTTTGGTTCCAAATTGTATCGAGAAAAATCTTATTGAACTCTTGAAGCAAAAAAATATCTTTATCAGTTCTATGGGTCACGGAAAATTAAGAATCGTGACGCATCTTGATTATAAGGAGGTTATGCATACATATGTGCTTGAAACTTTGCAGAAATTAGTTTAAATAAAAATATAATTTTTGAATTATGAG
>NZ_QKNZ01000047.1:0-29538 GCF_014156605.1 Flavobacterium sp. SOK18b | reverse complement strand
AGATAGCAGTGAAAATCCTTATACGCGGTCCCGAAACTTCGGGATGGCGAATAAGATTGTAACGAATAGCTGGATGAAGCTCCTGAAAAAAAAATAATGTGCAGAATTTGATTTTCAATTTTTTAAGTAGATAAAAAATATTAAGTATTTCTATCTTTAATGGTGAGATCTAGTAGTACTTTGGCAGCATCATTGTCTGAATTTGCTGCATAACCTGCTACAAAAACTCCTTTCTCTCCTGAAACGGATTGTATACCATAAACTGTTGCTTCGTCATCTGGATTTGATTCCCCTTCATACCTATAAATATGTTGGATTTCGTAATGACTCGGGTTTTGTATAATGTCTTGGTCGTTAATGTTAAAATCAACAGTAAATCCTTTTTCTTTTAATTCGTCTAAGGCTTTTGAAACGCTGGCATAATGATACATTTTTGACATAGTATAGTTTTTAGGGATAAGATGGTAAGGTAACTGTTTTATTATGAATTGGTTGTGAAGGTCTTGTTAAAGTAAGTGGTAGAAAATGAGATAAAAAGATTTAATAATGCTAAATTTGCCGCCGCAGACCGCCTTATCGTCGTCTTGTCTTTATGGGCGAGAGGGAGGAAAGTCCGGACACCACAGAGAAGCATAGCGGGTAACACCCGTCGGTTTCGTCTTCACGGATGAGATTAGGACAAGTGCAACAGAAAGTATGTACAGGTAATGCTGTAGTGAAACCAGGTAAACTCTATGCGGTGAAATATCAAGTATATCAGCATTTAAGGGTATCTCGTCCGTTGCTGAAGGGTAGATAGCTTGAGTCCAAGAGTAATTTTGGATCTAGATAAATGATAAGGGTTTTGAGTAATCGAAATACAGAATCCGGCTTATAGGTCTGCTTTTTTTCTTTTTCCACTTTTTTTTTGTTACTCTATCGTCATAGATTTTAGTTTGGTTCTATAGGCTTCAAGAGCCACTGACTTTGATATAAAACCATAATATTTACCCTCTTTAAGTACAGGTAAGTATGCTTTTTTCGACTTTTCGAATTTATTCATGACTTGTTCCATACTGTCAAAGGGTGCAATAGTTTCTATAGGTGCCATCATGATTTCTTTCACCAAAGTATATTTGACACGATAAGTGTTAAAAATGATTTCGCGAATATCATTAAAATGGACAATTCCAAGTAAGTTTTGTTGGGTATCAATGACACCAAAAATAACTTGATTCGAATGCGAAATGAGGTCTACCAAGCGTTCCAAATTTTCATCAGGAGTTACCGTTAAAAAATCAGTTTGAATGATAGTGTTAGTCTCTAATGTTGAAAGGATATTAGTGTCTTTATTACTGGTGAAAGCATGCCCTTTTTCGACCAAGTTTTTAACATCCATAGAGTGTTTTTCAAAACGTTTAGAAATAGCAAAACTGATAGAAGCCACAATCATAAGAGGAATCATTAAATTATAACCCCCAGTTATTTCGGCAATCAAGAAAATAGCGGTTAGGGGCGCATGAAATAATCCACTTAATATTCCCGCCATTCCTACTAGTGTGAAATTGCTAACTGGTAATTTTGTAAGTCCTGTAAGGTTTAGAAATTTAGAAAAAAAGAATCCTACATAAGAACCTAAAAATAAAGAAGGAGCAAAATTACCTCCGTTACCACCGCTATTAATTGTAATGCTGGTTGCAAAAACTTTGAGCATCATAGTGGCACCCACAAATAGTAAAAGCACCCAACTATTGTTTCTAAAGTCACTAAAAAGAGTGTGTTCTAGTAATTTACCAGGATCACTCTCTGAAAGGGTTTTGATGCTTTCATAACCTTCACCAAAAAGAGTGGGGAAAACGACGATTAATAAAGCTAAAATACTTGCGCCAAAGAGCCCTTTCTTGAAGGGAGAAAATTTTAAGCGTCCAAAAAAATGTTCTACTCTTTGAAAATTTCTAGAGTAATACACGGCTATTAATCCTGTAAAAATACCAAGAAGTACATAGTATAAAATGTTGTGGTAATCAAAACTTTGTTGTTGTTTGAACGACAAAAGAATTTCCTCATCCAGAACGATTACAGATACGAGTGCTCCCGTTGCAGCGGCAATCATTATGGGAGTAAAGGCAGCAATGCTTACATCTACTAATAAAACTTCAATGGCAAATAGAACTCCAGCAATGGGTGCGTTGAACGCCGCTGCAATTCCTGCAGCTACACCACAGCCTATCAAAAGAGTTCTGTCTTTATAGCTTAATTTATAGTTTTGAGCATAATTTGATCCAAAAGCAGCACCGGTAATTACAATAGGACTCTCTAAACCTGCTGATCCGCCTAGTCCAACAGTGAGTGAGCTCGTTACAATTTGGGCATACATTTGTTTTCTAGGAATTATACTTGCTTTTTTTGCAACAGCATATAGTATTTGAGAAGTCCCTTTTTGAATGCTTCCGCCCAATACTTTTTTAACCACCAGAATAGTAAGTAAAATTCCAATGATGGGTAATATACTAGTCAGAAAACCAAGTTTTAAAATGCCACTTACGTACGTTGCAAAAATAAACACCCAGTGTGCAAAAGTTTTCAATACAATTACTGCAAAAGCGGCTGAAATACCCACTAATACTGCTGATAAAAAGATAAATTGTTTGGGAGTCAATATAGATTGCGCTACTGAAATAACGGTTTCTAACCTTGAAATATATTTTTTGAACATGATTTTTTAAATGATTCACAAAGCTACATTATTTTAAGCGAACCACTATTTTTAAGGGCTTCTTTTGTGCTTAAAGGTTTTAATTTATTCGAATTTACAAAGGTAAGGACCGCTTCAGGATTTGTTTTAGCATATTCACGAAGCGCCCAACCGATGGCTTTTTGAATGAAAAATTCAGAAGAATAGGCGTATTTTAAACAGAGCCAAAAGAGGAGATCTGAATTCGTTTTTTGTTTGTTTCCCAATTGGAAAAGAATCAAACTACGATGCAACCATATACTCTCTTGACTTGAAAATCTTGTGATAACGTTCTCGTTTTCTGTGGGGAATTGCTGTAAATATGCTCCCAAAATGTATTTTGCTATGGTATGAACGCTATCCCACCAAGAGTGCTCAAGTAGTAGTTTTTCAATCCATTCTATATCCGTAATACTGTAGGTCTTTTTCTTTTCTTTTATTAGAATTTCAATGGCGCAATAATGGAATTCCCGTTCTGGTTTGTCAAAAAGAGTTTGAGCAATTTGTACAGAATGATGGTGTACTTCTTGTTGATTTTGTTTCCAAATTTCTTTAAATAGTTTTCTTCTTTCGGTGGTGCGAATTCCAAAAAAAGAAAACTTATTGCGCATGTATTGCGACATTGCAAAAGCGTTTTCTATATTTCTATTTTGCTCAAACGCGTTTTCGAGTGTTGAGATAAAGTTCATGGAGACAGAATTTAAAAAGATTGTTTCGGTTTTTTAGTTCCAACTTAAAATCCAACTGCTTTGTTGTCACCTCTTCTATCAGCACCGCCTTCAAGTTTGCCATTCGGTAAAACTAAAATGGCATCTACCGCACCAATGATTTCTTTGTCTTTTTCATTGATATAGTAGCCTTTTTGTTTGAGTTGCAATAGCAAATCTTTGTTGAAAGAATTAGGTTCAAATATGATTTCATCAGGCAACCATTGATGGTGAAATCGAGGGGCGTCTACTGCCTCTTGCATGCTTAGATTAAATTCATATACGTTTAAAATAGTTTGCAAAACCGATGTGATAATAGTTGATCCTCCGGGAGTTCCTACCACCATGTATAAAGCTTTGTCTTTTTCAATAATAGTAGGTGTCATAGAACTTAGCATTCTTTTTTCAGGGGCAATGCTGTTGGCTTTACTTCCTGTGAGACCGTATAGATTTGGGACACCTGGTTTTGCGCTAAAATCATCCATTTGATTGTTCAAGAAAAAACCCAGTTCATCACAATATATTTTGGAGCCATAATTATCATTTAAGGTTGTTGTCGCGGCTATTGCATTCCCAAAAGGATCTACAATAGAGTAATGTGTAGTTTGATCACTTTCATATCCTGTTACTTCACCGTGTGCAACATCTGAAGATTTGGTGGCTTTGTCAAAGCTGAAAGTATTCATTCTGTTTTTTAAGTACGTAGCATCAAGCAATTCAGAAGTAGGTATTTTTACAAAATCAGGATCTCCAAGAAAGAAGTTTCTATCTGCGTAGGCTCTTCGTTCAGCTTCTGTAATCAATTGAATCGTTTTTTGACTGTTGTGTCCCATTTGCTCTAGCGAATAGGGTTCTATCATTTTCATAATCTGATTCAAACAGATTCCACCACTACTGGGTGGAGACATAGATGTTATTTTTAAATCTTTATAATCAAATGTAATTGGTTTTCTCCATTTTGCTTCGTACTTTTTTAAATCCTCAAGAGTCATAGCACCGTTCTTTTTTGCTAGAAAAGCAATCAGTTTCTCTGCCGTTTCTCCAGTGTAAAATTCCTCTTTTCCATATTGTGAAATTCTTTTAAGCGTATTTGCTAACGCTCTGTATTTGATAGTATCGTTAGCTTTATAAACTTGAGAGAACAAGCTGTTTGGTCCGTTTTCTTTAATAAAAACTCCTCTAAAAGCTGCTAGACTTTTGGCTTGATTGGGTGTTACAACTACCCCTCTTTCTGCGAGAGCAATTACAGGTTTTAATATTTCACTAATAGAAAGTGATCCGTATTTTTTGTGTACTTCAAAAATGCCTGCAATGGTTCCGGGTACACCTGATGCATGAGCTGTTGCTGTACTTTTACCTTTTATAACATTTCCATTTTGGTCTAAAAACATATCGTTTTTTGCCGCCAAAGGTGCTTTTTCTCTATAATCAATAGAGCCAGTTTCGCCGTTTGCTTTTCTGTAAACCATAAAACCTCCGCCACCTATATTTCCCGCTTGCGGATGGGCTACAGCCAAGGCTAATTCGGTAGCAACCATAGCGTCAAATGCGTTACCTCCTTTTTTCATTATGTCGACTCCTATTTGTGAGGCTTCTTCACGCGCAGAAACCACCATTGCTTTGGAAGTCACAAGTCCGGTGGGATTTACTGCTTTTTCTTGGGATTTACATCCAATAGCAATTAGGAAAAGTAACGGAAATAATTTTTTCATAATGATGATTTTTTGTGGTTTACAAATGAGATTAATTCAGCAAAAAAAAGAATAAAATCATTTTCAAATTCGCTGTAGAATTCTCTTAATTCAGTGCTGGCAAATCTCATTTGGGATTGGTTTTTAGTGCGTTTGTCCATTTGGGTTAAAATTCCATGTATGCCTTCAACTGTTTGGTAACTTACAAGCCAATTTTGATCTATCATGTAAGGCAACATACCTTTTGTTTTCTCTGAGAGTACGCTGTAATTGTTTTGTAAAGAATCATAAAAACGGGCAACAAAGTCTTCTAGCTTTTCAGTAGAATAATGCGTCCAGTTTTTGGCTAAAAAGTGATCGTAAAAAACATCCACAATCACTCCAGCGTAATGATGGTATTTTTCATGAAGTTTTTTTGTACTTTGTCTAAAGATAGGATGCGCATCAGTAAAAGTATCAATGGCTCGATGTAAAACAATACCTTTTTGAATTTCTAACGGGTAGCTTTCATATTGACTACCCCTAATTCCATCAGCCATGAAATTGCCAATTTTTAGTAGATCATTTTCGCCAGAAAGGTAAATGTGTGCTAGGAAATTCATGAGATTGCTTTAAAGATTTATAGCATGAAATTTTACGTTCATTTCTATTTAATAGGCTTCAATTCTTATATTTGTCAGCAATTTAAAATTTAAAATTCAATTTATAAAATATATATCAATGACTTTAATAAAATCAATATCAGGAATTCGAGGTACAATAGGTGGAAATGTAGGGGATAACCTAACTCCTGTTGATGCTGTAAAATTTGCATCGGCATATGGAACTTGGTTAAAAAGCTACAGTAAGAAAGAAAAAATTACTGTAGTTGTAGGACGTGATGCCCGTATATCTGGACCAATGATTCATAATTTGGTAGTAAATACTTTGATTGGTTTGGGTATTGATGTGATTGATTTAGGACTTTCAACAACTCCAACAGTTGAAGTAGCTGTTCCGCTTGAAAAAGCTGAGGGTGGAATAATATTAACAGCATCGCATAATCCAAAACAATGGAATGCTTTGAAATTATTGAACGAAAAAGGGGAGTTTTTAAATGGTGAAGAGGGACTTAAAATTCTTGAAATTGCGGAAAGCGAAGGTTTTAATTTTTCGGATGTGGATGATTTAGGAACTATCACAATCAATGATGCCTACATGGATATTCACATTGACGAGGTTTTAAACTTACCATTAGTAGATATTGAAGCTGTAAAAGCAGCAAAATTTAAGGTTGTTGTTGATGGAGTAAACTCATCAGGTGGAATTATTATTCCTAGATTATTAGAATTAATGGGCGTTGAAGTGGTAGAGCTTTACTGTGAACCAAACGGTCATTTTCCTCATAATCCAGAGCCTTTGAAAGAACATTTAACCGATATTTCGGAATTAGTGGTCAAAGAAAAAGCACATTTAGGAATCGTTGTGGATCCAGATGTAGATCGTTTGGCATTCATTTGTGAAGATGGTGAAATGTTTGGTGAGGAGTATACTTTAGTGGCTTGTGCCGATTATGTTTTGAGTAAAACTCCAGGAAATACAGTATCTAACATGTCATCGTCTCGTGCTTTACGCGATGTTACAAACGCACATAACGGAAACTACGAAGCCAGTGCCGTAGGGGAGGTGAATGTAGTAGAATTGATGAAAAAAAACAATGCAGTTATTGGTGGCGAGGGCAACGGTGGAATTATCTACCCAGAGCTTCATTACGGACGTGATAGTTTGGTAGGAGTAGCATTGTTTTTGACGCATTTGGCAAACAAAAAAATGACGGTTTCGGCATTGCGTGCTTCGTATCCGGAATATTACATGAGCAAAAATAAAATTGAATTAACACCGCAAATTGATGTAGATGCTATTCTTGTTGCCATGACCGAAAAGTACAAGAACGAAGATATTACTACTATTGATGGTGTTAAAATTGATTTTGCCGAAAATTGGGTTCACCTAAGAAAATCAAATACAGAGCCTATTATTCGTATTTATACCGAAGCAGCCTCTCAGGAGCTAGCAGATCAATTAGCACTTAGAATTATTGATGAAATTAAAGCAGTTGCTGGTATTTAAATAAAAAATCTATAAACCCTTTTGTATTATTCAAAAGGGTTTTTTAATAATAATACAATTGTAAGTCTAAAGATGTGTTTTTTTCGTAGATGATACTTAGTTTGAAAAGGGTTTTCGATTTTTCTGTTGTATAATAAAGACGAATTGTAAAACGAAATAAAAAAGATTTAAAATTTATATTTATGAAAAAAATTTCTGCACTTTTGGTTTTGTGTTCTTTTCTATTTGTTGCTTCTTGCTCAAGTGATGAAAATAATTCTAGTCCTGATGCTGTTACAGTTGATAAAAATTTGAACAAACAGCAAACCGGTAGCTCTGCAAACGATTTATTATCAGATAGAAAATTTAAAAGTCTTGTTATTGAAGTGGTTTATGTAAATGGTTTTGAGCCTAGTGCCGCTGCCATTACTAATTTTGTCAATTTTTTGAGTGCAAGAACGTTTAAGCGAGCTGGCATTACTGTTGTAAAACGTGGAATTCCTTCACCAGGAACGGCACCATATTCAAACGAAGAAATAGTTAGTATTGAGGATGCTAATAGAACTAAATACAATTCAGCTGACCAAATTGCGGTGTGGGCTTTTTTTGCAGATGGAAAATCAGATAAAGATGCTGGAAATTCATTTATACTAGGAACTGCTTATCGCAATACTTCTGTAGTGATTTATGAACAAACTGTTCATGGATTGAGTGACAGTGCATTTGAACCCAACAGAAGCGCGCTGGAATCCACAGTAATCACTCATGAGTTTGGACATATTTTAGGTTTGACAAATTTTGGAACTGCAATGCAAAGCAATCATGAAGATGCAGAACATCCAAAACATTGTAACAATAAATCATGTCTGATGTATTGGTCATTTGAATTGAGTGCAGGTATAGGCAGTATGGGTTCTTCAAGTACTATACCGCAACTTGACTCCCAATGTATTGCGGACCTTCGTGCCAATGGAGGAAGATAGTAGGCAAATAATTTATTTTCTTAAATTTTCAGGAATTCGAAAAATAATTATGATTCATAAGTACACTTTTTCTGGATTTTTGTTGGCAACATTAAAATCATTAAAATGTTACTTTCAATTGAATTAATATGAAGTGAAAATGACTCAATTTAAATAAATCAAAGCTGTTAGGGATTTCAATTTGGAGAAATTACAATAAAACCTTTATCTTTGATGTAAATTAAGAAGGTCATGAATGTAGTAGTTACAAAAACAGAGTTAGAGCTTTATTTTGAACAATTTAGAGAGCACATTATTGGGTTAAACCAAGAATTTGAATCTCCATACGGAAAGCAAAAAATTGTCTACACTGATTGGACCGCAAGCGGAAGGTTATACCGACCAATTGAAGAAAAATTAATGAATGAATTTGGTCCTTTTGTAGCCAATACACATACTGAGACCACCATTTCTGGGACTGCCATGACAAAGGCTTATCACAAAGCACGTCACATCATCAAACATCATGTGAATGCTAGTGCTGATGATGTTCTTATTACAGATGGAACCGGAATGACAGGTGTGGTGAACAAATTTCAAAGAATTTTAGGTTTAAAAGTTCCTGAGAACCTAAAGAATTTTATCACGATTCCTGCAGAAAAAAAGCCCATTGTTTTTATTTCGCACATGGAACATCATTCAAACCAAACGTCTTGGCTAGAAACAATTGCCGATGTTGAGGTAATTCCAGCTACTGAGGATGGACTTTTTAGTTTAGAAAATCTAGAAAAATTATTAGATAAATATAAAGAAAGACCTTTTAAAATTGCATCCATCACTTCATGCTCTAATGTTACGGGTATCAAAACGCCTTATCATGCGGTAGCCAAAATGATGCATCAACATAACGGTCTCTGTTTTGTTGATTTTGCCTGTTCAGGCCCTTACGTAAAGATAGATATGCACCCGGAAGATCGAGAGTCTTATCTAGATGCTATTTTCTTTTCTCCACATAAGTTTTTAGGAGGTCCTGGGACTTGTGGTATTCTTGTTTTTAATAAAAAATTATATCAAAATGTAGTGCCAGATAATCCAGGAGGAGGAACTGTAAGCTGGACAAATCCATGGGGAGAACACAAATACATTGATAATATTGAGGATAGAGAAGATGGTGGAACTCCAGGTTTTTTACAAGTTATAAAAACAGCATTAGCCATAAAGCTCAAAGAACAAATGGGCGTAAATCAAATCTTGAATCGAGAACACGAAATCGTAGAATATATTTTTTCTTCCTTGGGACTTGTGTCCAATATCAAAATTTTAGCAGCTCAACATCAAGACAGATTGGGAGTTATTTCTTTTTTTATAGAAGACCTGCATTTTAATTTAGGTGTGAAATTATTGAATGATAAATTCGGAATACAAACGCGTGGAGGGTGCAGTTGTGCGGGAACATACGGGCATTTTTTACTGCATGTTGACCAAGAAACCTCTAATAAGTTAGTCAATGAAATTTCGCTAGGAGATTTAATTAGAAAGCCAGGATGGATCAGGATGTCAATTCATCCCACTACCACAACTGCTGAAATTGAATACGTGTGTAACGGAATCAAAGCGTTAGCCGAAAATCATGCAACATGGGCATTAGATTATGATTACAACCCAATTAGCAATGAGTTTGTTCATAAAGAAGCTCAGCCACTAGAGGATAATCTTGTGACAAGTTGGTTCTCTTAATAAATTACACTATTGCTATTTGTAAAAAAAGGTTAAAACAAAAATAAGACTCAATACTGAAGACTGAAAACGGAGACCATTAGACTTATCTTCTATGTTTCCATCGTTTATGAGTCCAGAAATAATATTCAGGTGCTTCTATAATTTGTTTTTCAACTTCTTTGATGTAACGGTGTGTGATTTCAAAATCTGGTAGCTCTTTTGCATTTTCTGCAATGGGAATAATAGTGAGTTCATAAAAACCACGTTTGATTTTTTTAACCTTTGCAAATACTACTGTCATATCATACTTTTTTGATAGCATTTCAGGTCCAGTATGTACAGGAACTTCAACACCCATAAAGGATTCCCAGTGAAATATTCGATCTGCTTTTGGTGATTGATCACTGGCAAGTGCATACACACATTGATTATTATTGGTGTAATTCTCTGATATTAACGGTATCGTTTTGTTGGTTTGAACTAATTGAGTATTGTACTTAGATCGAATATCTCGAACCAATTTGTCAAAATAAATATTCCCTAGTTTTTTATATACACCAACTCCCTGAATACTTATTTTTTGATTAAGTGTGATTAACCATTCCCAACTTGCATAATGAGAGGCTATAAGCATAATACTTTTGCCTTTTTTTTCATATTCTTGAATGAGCTCTACGTTTGTAATTACAAATCTTCGGTTCATTTCTTCAGAAGAAATTGTAAGTGTTTTGGTCATTTCAAGAAACATATCACATAAATGATGGTACGATTTTTTTTCAATAAGCAAACGTTCTTGTTGGCTAAGATGCGGCAAAGCCAATGCAATATTAGCACGAACAACTTTTTTACGATAACCAATGACATAATACATCAAGAAATAAACCCCATTTGAGATGCCATACAAAATAGGAAATGGTAAAATAGAGATGAACCAAAGAAATGGATATGATAATATGAAAACAAGTAACTGCATGCAGATTTTTTTTTGACAAATATAACTTAATTTTGATTGTGTATATAATTTCCCTTACACATGAATCAGTATTTTGAGAATTACTATCTTTACCCATCACAAAAAATACGGAATATGAATACTGTTTTATTAGCATTAATACTTATAAATGTATTGTTTAGTTACAAAGGATTTAACGACTTGTCTTTTTTTAGAAAATACGAATTTCATGTAGGAAGTATCAAAGCTGGAGAACAAATCCGAATGATTACCTCTGGTTTTTTACATGCCGATATGATGCATTTGTTTTTTAATATGTTTACCCTTTGGATGTTTGCTCCAGTAGTATTAGGGCAGCTGGGTAACTTTTCATTTTTATTAATTTATTTCGGCAGTTTAATATTTGGCAGTTTACTTACTATGGTTTTTCATAACAATGATTATGGGTATAGAGCTGTAGGCGCTTCTGGAGCTGTTACAGGAGTATTGTATTCAGCTATATTATTGCAACCCGATATGATGTTAGGAATATTTTTTATAATTCCAATGCCTGCCTATATTTTTGGGATCTTGTATTTATTGTACTCAATTTATGGCATGCGTGCTAAGAATGACAACATTGGCCATACGGCACATTTTGGTGGAGCTGTAGGCGGATATCTAATTACTTTAATAAAACAACCCACTATGTTTGTAGATAATACGATGATGGTCATTATTTTAGCTATTCCTATTGTAATTCTTTTTATAATGGTAAAGCTAGGTAAGTTATAGTGGCATAACTTTTGGTAAGTAAAATACGATAACCTTAAATTTTGTAAAAATGAAAAAAGCAATTGTAGCATTCAGCCTATTTTTTATCTCTATGTCTTATGGTCAAGAAGTAAAACCTACGCCCCAAATAAATGTAAATGGAGAAGGAAAAGTAAAAGTTATCCCAGACCAAGCTACTATTAATGTTTCGGTTGAAACCAAAGGGAATGTAGCTAAGGACGTGAAAAAAGGAAATGATGAAAAAATTGATGCTGTAATCAAGTTTATAAAAAAAATGAACATACCGGCAGGGGATTTTAAAACGCAACGTGTAGCTTTAAATCCGCAGTATGATTATGAAAAAAAGAAACACAGCTACAATGCGGTTCAAACCATAGAAATTGTTATACGAGATTTATCAAAGTATGATGAATTAATGGAAGGTTTAGTAGATCAAGGAATTAATAGAATAGATGCCGTAGTATTTCAATCCTCTAAGCTAGCGCAATATCAATCAGAAGCAAGAAAGCTTGCTATGAAAGACGCCAAATTAAAAGCAGAAGATTATGTATCGGTTTTAGGACAAAAAGTAGGGAAGGCACTTGTAATTTCTGATAATTCTCAAACTTATTATCCACAGCCTATGTATGCTGCTATGAAAAGCGTAGAACGCATAGATGCTAGTGAACCTAGAGAAACCCTAGCAGTAGGAGAAATAAATATTACAGCTAATGTTTCTGTGAATTTTATATTGGAATAAAAAATCATGTACTTTAAAAAAAAAAAATCGGAACTATTTTAGTTCCGATTTTTTTTGTGAATAGATTTAACGATTCACTTTCATTCAAAGGTTTTAATTAGTTGATGGTGCTAATTGTCTTCTCATCCAGAATTCAGACTGTGGCCAGCGTTGTTCTTGTCCATAAAAATAAGACTTATGTTTGAGGTAATAATCCCAAATTTGATTTATTTGTTGTGTGTAGATCTCTTGAAATACTTCCTCTTGCGCCTTGTTTGTCTGTTCTATTATTTGATATTTTTGTAGGAGATCTGTAAGCTGTAGTGCACTCGCCATCGCATTAAACATTCCTTGGGAGGAAAGTGGATCAAAACTTACTGCAGCATCGCCAAGTGCTGCCCATTGTTTTCCTACTACTTCATGAAGCTTACTAGAATTAGCAGCCACCGTACCATGAAATTGTATGGGTTGCTTATTTTTCGAAACAATACTAGCCATCTGTTTATTGGCTGTTGCCAATTGTAAAAAGGAATCGGCGCTTTTTATTTGAGTTCGTTCTATTAAATCAGCATCGGTTTGAAATGCAATAACTCTTTTATTATTGGGCAGGGGTGCACTGTACCACCAACCTTCCTCGCATGATGAAATAGTGCTCATTGTAATCGTTTCGTGATTCTCTACTGTGGCCCAAGTGGCTACAAGTTTGTCAATTATGTCGCGTTTGATACCTAACGTTCGAGCAAAATGGGATTGTCTACCACTAGCGTCTATAACAAATTTTGCAGTTATGGATGATTCAATAGGTTCTGGAGTCGTTTCGTAGGTTTTGATGTCAATAGTCCACAGATCATTATCATAAGCAGCAGTTTGAAGTTTATGTCCAAAAAGGCAGTTAACGCCACGTTCCTCTGCATTGGATCGTAAATAGACTTCAAATTCCTTTCGGTTCAATTGCCAGCCAAAACCATCTGGATTGCGCAAATGATCTACAATTGTGCTCGTGTCACTACCCCAATACGATTGCGTTCCTGTGTTTTGCTGTTGTATTTGTTGGTTAGTAGGATAAGTTTTGTTTTCTAAACCTTCTAATAGATCTAGCTGTTTTAAAATGCGTCGTGCAGCAGGTGGCAAACATTCGCCAATACGATCAACAGGTTGTGCTGCTTTATCAATTAAAGCAACTGTATACTTTTTAGATAAAGCGATGGCTGCAGTACAACCTGCAATGCCACCGCCTATAATAGCAATATCTACTTTTGTAGCCAATTTTTTATTCATTGGTAAAATGCCTTTGTGTAATTATTTTGGTGAATAACGTCTGAAACGGTTCCCTTTGTCTGTGCCTGCTAAGCTTATTTTATTGCTACCAGGATGCTTGGCTTTGGTCAATACAGAAGCTTTTGAAGTCAATAAATTTAGTAATTTTTGTACACTTGGCGTAGAGGCAAAATCATCAGACAACTCGTTTTCAACTAAAGCAATCAATTGATCTTTTGCCTTAGATAATACGTCTTGTTCTGTAAACAATTCTTTATGTGATAATTCTGTTGCTGCGGCCTTAAGTGTATCCTGAACACCTTTACTAAATGATTTTTTGCTTTTTAAGATATTTTCTAAATCCTTGATAGCTTCTTTAAGTAAAGTGGCTTTTTGCTCCGGAGAAGGTGTAATACCTACTTGCATTTCAGGTGGGAAATTCTCATTGTTTGGGACTCCTTTTCTAGGTTGTACAACCGCCAGTTTGTCAAAGTATTTTACCATACTATTAATTTGATTCGTGTAGGTTGGATCCTGGCCGTCAAGCGGTAAATCGTCTAACCACATTTTACGGAAAGCAAAGGCTTGCTTGCGTGTTTCTTCGGCATTATTGTCATTTATAACTTCCTTGTAACGTTCTTCGTCTAAAATATTATTGGGTACACGAGCCGGCCAAAACGTAGGAACATAAGGGTCGTACGATGAGGTATATCCATCTCTACAACTAGCAGTGTCTGTTTGCCAAGGGATAGCCATCCAGCGACTAATTCCACCAGCAACTTGCCCGCCTAATAAAGGTCCTTTGGCTAAGGTAAACACATCGCTATTCATCATTGGGCCATAATAACTGCTGTCAACCAAAGGAGTTTTTGGAGCATGAAGTAATCTAAATGGTGCAGAGTACATACCAGCAGTTCGCATAGGCCATGTCATTTCGCATCCCGGATGAAAAGCATCTGCCAAACAAAATTCCATTGCGGCTTTAGTCATCATATCTGGTTGTTCGGCAACGGGTAATTTATCTAAAGTTATGGGTTCAGGTACATGTGGACAACCCGTCATGTCTATGTAATCAGCATCAAAATCTCCTTTGACCCATTGGTCAATAAAAGACAATTGTAAATCTGATAAAACAGAGTTTTGTCTCATAGAACCTACTGATGGAATGCTAATGGCATCACCATAAAGCCAAGGCCATAATTGAGGTGCTTCTGCTCCTGAAGTGCCGTATCTTCTAAAATTATTTGAAATCGTGCGTCGCATTTCGATATTGGCTGAAGAAGGATCGTTCAATCTTACTTTCCATTTAGAGGTGGTGTAGTCAAATTGTCCGCCCCAACCAAAAGCTGCTGCAAAGGCTGCGTTGACCCATTGTAAATTTGTCATTCGTTCAAAAATGGGCAAGATATCCTTAGTAAATGATGGTCGGACAGGGCGTGGCATCATTCCTGAACTTACCGCTACATCACGCATTAAATCCCACATTGTTCTTACTGATTTTTGCATTGGAGCATAATCAGGTGGCGCACAAACAACCCAAGCGGGATCTACTTTAAGTGCCACACCATTATATTCTACTTCGGCAGTAACAGGTCCGTCTGAGATGTCATCATACCAACCTTCATTATTGGCAAATGTTATCGCAATATCACCTTTTAAATTTTCAGAAACTCCGTGGCCACCTAGCATAAGTAAACGTCCTTTTTCATCAGTGCGCATTTCGCCTAGATATACTGGTTTTTCTTGAAATTTACCTACAAACTGATGTCCTTTGGTTACATTTGGTTTGTTTATTGTTTGTAAACCACCATCAATAATGAGTGAGTTTCTATCTTTTACGTCAATATTTCGAAGTAATGAAGGTGGCGCATCAGCAGCATCTGGAATGTCCAACGCAATTTGGAATTGGTACCAAGAAGCCTTTTGATTGGCTAAATGGGAATGCCAAACGATTTTAGAATTCTCAGCAGTTAACTCCTTGATGGCCTTTCCTGCTGCATTGAAACCATATATTCTAAATTGTGCGGCTTGTCGTTTTAGGGCGCCAGTAGCATCGCGGTACGCATTATCGCTAGACATTGGTACAGGCTCTGAAACCAATGGGCCAATAAAGTACTCGTTTTCACTATTTCCTACACGCGTTACACCTATAGGGGGATAGATTCCAGCTTTGACAATGCAATCACTATTTTCGTCCACATTGCCTTTGAAAGGGCGGTTCACTTTTTCTTGTTCTTGAGTCGATTGTCCGTTTGCTTGATGACGAACTTCTGAACTAGCGGCATAAACTACTTTTCGAACCGCTGCAATAGAACCCAGTGGTTCGTGCTCTTGTAGTGTGCGGAAAATATTAAACGAAAGATTTGTGCCAAATTCAGGTTGACCAATTGCACAAATGTCCTGTTCAGGGAAATAGAGTTCTGCTATAGCTACATATGGACTTTCCTCTGTGCTCCAAACGGCTTGCGCATCGTCTAGAGGCATGGTTTTATCGTTTGTGCGTAACTGAATCTCAAAACGAAATTTTGCTGATTTAGTTCGGAGGCGTTGCTGTAAGTCGAGTGCTAAATAATTATTATCGTCAAAAGGTGCTCCCTGGTACGTATCTTCGGGAACTAGGCGGTATTTTACAATTTGTTGTTCCCCTAATTTAAAAGGAAGAATTGCCCAATATGTAGCACTCAAACAGCTGGCTTCTTCTTTGTTCATGGCGTTAAGAATAGACGCCAGTTTTGGATGTTTATTGATGTACGAATCGTAATCTTTGTCGATAACTCCAGCGGTAGTAAAACTGCACATTTGTTGTGCATCACGAGCAAAAAAACGATCTATGTTTTGGAAAATGAAATCAGCGCTAGTTCCTGTACCCAAAAGTTTAGGACCATCAACACCAAAAAGCTTTAAGCCAATACCTAAAGTGGAGTGTAAATCTGGTGAAGAAGGGCTGGTATCACTAGAGAAACGAACAGCACATTCATAAGAGCTACCTGCAAAAATTCCGATTTTATATTTTGGATCAATATCTTTATTTATTGTAAAAGTTCCGTAACCAATGCCGTGTTGTTTTCGAAAAACGGGACGTTCAGCTGGTTGCTGTCCGCTTTCGATACGGGTTTTTTGTCCAAGTTCGACAAACATTTCCTCGAGTCGTTTCGTCACTACATTTATGTTGCCATCACTATCCCAACAGGCAACATTATTTGCTGTAGGTTTTGTTTTTAATAAAGCTGATTTTTTTTCAGCAGGACTTGTAGTGCTTGGTTTTTCTGGTTTGTTTGCTTTTTTAGTCATAAAGTGATTGTTTAGTTTTTTGTATACCAAAGTAAGTATTTTTAGCAAGCTTATCCTTGCGTATAAATACTTGTTTTTTAAAAAACAGAATAAATTTTTTAATTCTAAGAAAATAAAGGAATGCTAATTTGTAGTTTAAAAATGAGATAAGAAACGAATATCTGATAGTTTTCTACACTAGTTCGTCACTCTGCCCCTGATAGCAACGAAAAGCCCGCAAAGGTAGGAGCCTAATAAAAACAAAACCCAAAACAGCGACCAACGGAAGCTCATTTTGGGTTTATGTTTTTAAGGCGATTCCCGCGGACTTGTAGTAAATAGCAGGAATAGGCAGCCAGAATATTAAAAGTAAAGTTTGGATAAAATTATTTCCCGATACAGAAAATAACTTTCCTTACTTTAATAGAGTTTTAAACTTCAGTGGTACAATTATGGTACAATTTAAAGCAAAATATCGCAAAATAAAACAAAGATATCCTTATCAAGATAACATAACTCATGGGAGTTGTTTATACAAAAATAGTTATAAACTTTGAATATTGATTATAACACTGACATAAAAAAAAACTAAGTGATGTATGATTAGAGTACTTATAGATGGAGGTTAAAAAGTAAAAGGTCAAAAATCTAAATATTAGATTTTTGACCTTTTTTCAATATCATTTTGGATTTCTAAATAAGTTTTTACCCGACCTGACTTAATCCATTTCATTAACTCATGTCTATAAAAATAAATACGTTTACCTTGTTTATTAACTGGGATTTCCCTTTTACATACTTTACTATAGATTGTTGATACCGATAGATCTAAAAGTTTTGATGCTTCTTGAATGTTTAGAACTTCTTCTTTATTTTCTTCTACATTAGAGATTCTTATAATAAGTTTTTCCAAATGCTCTAATTTATCATGAATTTTGTTCATCATTACGGGTATTTGGTCGAAAGTAAATGGCTTCATGGCGATCTGTTATTTAAATCTCATGTAAAAGTATTTAATACCAACATTGGAGATAATACATGTCCTTTAAAGGGGGAGTTTGGCTTTTAATTTCCAATGATTACTGGTTAAAGGACTATAAGAAATCTAATCCATTAAGGAGAAATGTTGGTTCGAACTGTTCGGTCAAGTAGCCCCGTCCAAACAAATGTCGAACTATTTTATTGAAGATTTGGAAAAATTAGAAAATATTTCCAAGTAAGTATTTCGAATTTAAGTTATAGATTCAATCCTTGATTCATGTTAATAATTAATTGTAAAATAGCTATACCAAATTAAAACTTCATTCGCTGTATTCTAACTGCATTCAAAATAGCTAATAAAGCCACACCAACATCGGCAAAAACAGCTTCCCACATGGTGGCTAAACCTCAGGCACCAAGAACCATTACAATTGCTTTTACTGTGAATGCCAACCCAATGTTTTGCCAAACGATTTGTTTTGTTTTTCTACCAATATTTATTGCTGTAAAAATTTTCGTGGGCTGGTCGTTTTGAATAACAATGTCGGCAGTTTCGATAGTGGCATCGCTTCCTAAATCTCCCTTGGCAATTCCTGCATCGACCAAAGCGATTACTTGTGCATCATATAGAATTGTAGTCGCGTTTTTCATATTAAAATTTAACTAGCACAACAGCTCAATTTGGCAACATCTTTTCCGAAAGTGATGGCAGCTAGTTTTATGCCTTCGCCTAATGTTAAATAAGGATAAAAACTTTCTGCCAATTCTTTTACGGTTATATTATACTTGATAGCCATACTCAATTGCTGAATGAGTTCGCCACCTTCGGGAGCAACAATTCTAGCACCAATCAATTTATCGGTTTCGGTATTTCGTATTAATTTGATAAATCCTCTTGTGTCATTGGCTGCAATAGCTCTTGGAACGTTATTTAATTCTAATTTGCTTACTTCAAAAGGAATGTTTTGGACTTCTGCCTGTGCTTCGTCCAATCCTGCTCCTGCTACTTGTGGATCGGTAAAAACTACCCAAGGCAAGGAAGAATAATCGGCTTCATTATTGGCTCCCGTAAAAGCATTTTCTACGGCAATTTTACCTTCAAAGGCTGCCGTGTAAACAAATGCAGGCGTGTTGGTAACATCGCCTACTGCATAGATGTTAGGTAAATTGGTTTCCATTTTTTCGTTAACCAAAATGTGCCCTGTTTTAGCAAGTTCCAAACCAATATTTTGCAATCCTAATTTTTGCATATTGGGTGTTGTGCCAGATGCCACTACAACTTTTCCTTTTTCGATAATTTGTGTAAAAGAACCGTCAGGGCATTTGCAATGGATAATGGTTTCATTTCCTTTTTTATCAAATTTTACTGCTCTAAAATTTGGCAGGATTTCTATACCTTCGTTACGCATTTGTGTTTCCAAGGCTTCACTGATGTCGGGCGTTTGTGTTCTCAACACACGATCAGTAAACTCGATGATACGCACTTTTACGCCCAAACGATTGTAAGCCATAGCAATTTCTAAACCAATATAACCAGCCCCCATAATGGTCATGCTTTCGGGTTTTTCTTCTAAATCAAAAAGCGAAACGTTGGTAAGAAAACCTACTTCGTTTAGCCCTTCAATAATTGGAATATTGGTAGTTGCTCCTGTGGCAATGATAAATTTTAGAGCCGTATATTTTACTTTACCATCGACCACAATGGTTTTAGTATCTAAAAATTCTGCCCAACCCGTTAGCATTTTCAGGTTATGAAAATCACTTACCACGTCCATATATTTTTTCTTCTGGAGCGTGGCTACCAATTGTTTTTTGTCTTTAATTACTTGAGCAAAATCTATAGCAACACCTTTGGGTTTGATGCCCGAAAAATTGGAATGTGTTGCGTGATAAGCTGTTTCCGCTGCACGAATAAGGGTTTTAGAAGGGACACAACCTACGTTTACACAAGTTCCGCCAAAGTCTAAACCACCGTTTACCATTAAGGTCGATAATCCTAAACTTTCGGCCTTTATAGCTGCCGAAAATGCCGCCGAACCACCACCGATGATAATTAAATCGAAGTGGTTTGCGTTTGTATTACAACATTTAGTTTCAGCAGTATGAGCTACTTTATAATTTTTTGTGCTGTTAATAGTATTGATAATTTCTTCTTTACTAGTTTTAGAAGGGTCGAAAGAACATTCGCAACTGCCGTTTTGATAACTCACTTTTACTTCTGTTACTCCTTCATTTTTGGTAAGCATTTTTTCAATGCCTGTGGCACAATGGTCGCAGGTCATTCCTGCGATATCGAGTTTTATATTTTCTGTTTTCATTTTCTTATTTTAATTAAATGCTTAATAATAGAGTCAAAAAAATTATTTGCAACCGTTTAGACCACAAACGTGTCCAGTTTGTCAGTGTGGAGGATTTACGGATGTTGGTACTTCTCCTGATACTTTGTAACCTGTGGTATTAATAGCTTTTATGATAGCCTCTTTGTTCGTTTTACTATTGTCAAATTTTACAACTGCGATTCCTTCGTTGCTATTAGCAGAAACGGTTACAATTCCCGGTAATTTGTTTATTTCATTTTTAACGTGATCTTCGCAACTGGCACAAGTCATTCCACTCACATTAAATTTTACTTCTTGTATATTATCAGAAGAAACAACAATTAGCTGTTTGTCCGCTTTTGGATAAAAAACTTGTCCATAGTATGGGAAAGCCATCATTAAAAAAGTAAACACCGTTACAATGCCTAAAAACTTTTTAGTTTTCACAAATGGTATTTTATCCTCTTCTTCACAAGTACATTGTATTTCTTCGGTCGTTCGTGGTTTTAGTTTTTGAGTCCAAGCAAAGCCCAATACCAAAACAGTTATTCCAATTAAGTAAGGGCGAAAAGGTTCTAACCACGAGAACGTTGATGCTACGCCAGAAGCTCCAGAAATAAGAGCTAAAACGGGCGTTATGCAACAAAGTGATGCTGTCACTGCTGATAAAATACTTGCTACAGCAAGTTTTCCTGATTTTGAATTTGTGTTCATATGAGTTCTAAATTTGAATTTTGACTAATAATGTATTTAAAAAAGGGACGAAGTATTTGTAATTGTTCTGATTTTAGAGAATAAAAAATAGTTTGGCCAGACCGTCTTGCTTCAATAACATTTCCGTCTTTCATTTTGCGTAGATGTTGTGAAACGGCAGGAATACTCATTTCTAAAATATCGGCAAGGTCGCAAGGACAAAGTTCATTTTCTTCTTCAAGAAGAAACATTATTTTTAGTCGTACTTCATTGCCAGCTAATGCTAATAAACCACTCAATTGTTCAAAAGCGTTGCTGTTATTTTCTAATTTGTTTTTACAGGTATTGATTTGATTTTTATCAGCCAAAACTCTTATACACGTTTGATTATTGTCCATTGTTGTAATTGTTTAAATTGAATACTAAACAAATGTAGTTAATTGTTTTATTATTTAAGCAAATGCTTAAATAATAAAAATAAGTTTAACATTTTACTTTGAAATGAATACTTCAATTTTTAAAGTAAATGATTTAGTATTGCTTTTCATTCAAACTGTACTCAAATTACCATCGGTAAATACTTTGACTTGAGTCATTATAAGCATTGACAAAGTGTTATTAGAGAGAGGTGACGGTAATGGCAGGATGGAAAGATCCTAAAACTCGTAATCGTTTTATGAAGTTAATCATTCCTACAGCATGATATATATTATTTATTTGTGGAAATAAAAAAATAAAAAATTCCAAGTTACATACTTAAATAAATCGTAAATTTATATTAAATCACTGAAGAATAGTGTTTTATATCTAATTCAAGTGTTTTTTAGTAAAAAGTATCGAGAATTTGTATTTCGTTGATGGTTTAATTTAAAAACTAAAACAGAACTATGAAAAAATCTAAACAATATGGTGAGTTCTTCAGTCACACTCTGTGTAAACTGCTCCGAACTGCCAAAATCGAGTTTGTAATCATTACCGCATTGATGTATGCACTGCTGATGCTTACTTCTTGCCGAAATTCCGAAAAAAACCAAGAACAAATTGAACAGAACCACCCTCAACAAAAGGGAGAAGAAAATGACAACTATGGACATAGTGGGCATTCACAACAAATGAATGAAACGCGCAAATGGTTAAAACAGGAATTGGGCGAAAAATATAATCAGTCCGTATCTCTCGGCACAGAGGAACAACTTGCACAAGGTAAAGACATATTCACAAAATATTGTCTTACTTGTCATGGAAGTGGCGGTAAAGGCGATGGTCCTGGAGCAGCAACATTACAACCAAAGCCAGCCGATTTTACTGACCCTGAACATTCATCATTTTATTCAGATCAGGGGCGAATATACCTCATAAAAAAAGGAATGAAGGGAACTGCAATGGCAGCATGGGAAAACATTTTAAGCGAAGAAGAAATCCTTTCGGTTTATGTTTATGTAAATTCTCTGAAAAATTCAGGCGAAATGATGGAACACCAAGGGCAAAATCATTAGGAAAATGAATGAAAAAAACATAAATAATTCAAATGATAATAACCGATTCAGAAAAGCAATTACATACAAATATATTTCGCAATTAAGCAAAAAGTAATGGCAAAAATTCTAAAAACAGTATGGATATGCACTATAGTATTACTACTATGGAGCTTTTCAGCTAAGGCACAGCAAAGATACCGAACCCGGGAAGGAAGTATAGAGGTTATTGGCTCGTACAGAGATTCCATAATAATAGCCTATAGCAATCGTTTGTTTGTTTTAATCAATTATGAAACTGCTGTAATGGAACTAACGTTTAATCCAGCTATTTTACGTACTAAAACAGATTCATTGAATGTGAAGCTTATCAACTCAAACATGGGGCAGGTAGTCCTGAAAGGACAACTGAACATTCCTTACGTGGAGACATTACAACATCCAGATCACAAACTAAATTTTGAAGCTGAGTTGCATTTGAATGGAAAGGCGAAAAGAATATATATAAACGGATTGCTTATACACATTGCAAGTAACGAAACCATTTCCTGTTTACTTACACTCAACTTTAAATTGCGTTTAAGTGATTTTGGGATCGATTTGCCAGAAGGATGGAACAATGAAATAACGATACAAATTTTTCAGACTGTACTTAAGAAATCAAACTAATGAAATCCATTCAAATCAAATAACAATAGCTTCACTAAGAAAGTGTTGCATAAAAAAATAGAAACATGAAAACACATAGAAAATTATTTAACTATTTAATTGGTCTTCTTTTCCTCGCTATTGCCGGATGCGGGGTTTATACGAAAATCACTTCCGATTATGATCGCAGTGTTGATTTTACAAAATACAAAACGTTTGCGTGGCTACCGAATAAAGACACAGCTCAAGGCGAATACAATAATCAGATTATTCGCAACAATACACGCAACTATTTCACTCATTGCATGGGAGAGAGAGGATACAAAATAAGCATTGATACACCGGATGTTTTTTCTTGACTTAGTTATCACTGCCGTTAAAAAGGAGAAATCAGTCAGTACTCCTGGTTACACTTATCCTTCGGGTTGGTATTATCACAACCCCTATTACTATCATTATCCCAGCAATCACTATTACCTCCATCACTATAATTACAACTATACCACTTATGTAACCCAAAAGGTCGAATATACAGAAGGCGCAATCACGCTGAATATAATTGACAGGAAACTGAATAAACTTGTATGGACAGGAACTGCTAAAGGGGATTTATATGACCCATCTTATATTGGGGATAACTTACATCCTGCTGTGTATGACATTCTTGATAATTATCCCATAAAACCTATTAATGGACACAAGCGTCCGAAAAAAAATTAGATTCTCTATTGGTAATGAATTAAACAACAGACCAAGAAAAATTAATGAATATAAATCTTTTTCACAATATATTTTCAGTAACGAACTTACATTAGGTTCTTAAATCTAACAGTAAGTTCAATAATACCGTACTACAAAATGGAAATGTGTTTGTCCATTGTTAAGTTTTTTATTTACGAACAATTTCTACCGAACATTTTGCATGTAACGCAACTGAATGCGAAACAGAGCCTAAAACAAAACGCTCGATTGCTCCATATCCGTGTGAACCAACTATAATCAAATCGGCTTTAAATTTTTCGGCTTCGTTAAGTATTACACTTTTTGGTGAACCTGCAACTATTTTTGTGGTTACTAACAGATTTGGATTTTTATTTTCAAGAATTTCGGCTGCACTTTTTGCATTTTTTTCTGCATTTTTAAATGCGTTTTCATCAAATTTCGCATTGTATTCGTGAGAAACACCCATTGGTTCTAAAGTGTTTAAAATGGAGGTAATTTCATATGCGGCAAGAATGCACACTTCGGTTTTGGGCGGAAATGGCCTGTTGGCAATTTCATTAATTGCTGTTTTACTATATTTTGAACCATCGGTTGCTAGTAGAATTTTCATTCTTTTTTCTCCATTAAATTCATTCCGCATTTGGGACATTTTCCGGGTTTATCCGAAGTAACTTCTGGGTGCATGGGGCAGGTATACGTTTTTTGAGTTTCCATTTTTTTTATATTTTAATGTTGTTTGTATTTGTATTATTTGGACATATCCATATTTTTATCCATTCCAGTCATTTTGTGTGATTGCATTTTTTTATCATTCATCATATCCATCATTTTAGGATTATCCATCATCGATTTACACATTTCAGACATCATCGTAGTATCTGTTTTAGATGCTTCCATCATTTCGGTCATCATTCCTTTCATCATAGCTGGATTATCCTTCATCATTTTCATCATATTTTCGTGATTTGTCATCATCATTTTTCCTTTACTACTGTTCATCATTGCTTGCATCATATCTTTAGACATATCGCTATTGTTAGCAATAGTATCCATAATTGCCTTTTTTGTATCTGAATTTGAAAGAATTTGATTTACATCAGTTTTGGATTGGCACGATGTAAACAAACCAATCGATACAATAATTAATGTGATTTTTTGTAATGTTTTCATAGTTTATAATTTTGATTGTTTAAAATCTCTTAAATAATTCCTCTAAACGAAACTTTATTTAAGAGATTGAAATACTCACATTTTACTCATTTTACGGTGCTTAACTTACTCATATTACTGCACTCAACAGCACATTTTCGACAGGATTCCGCACAATTTTTGCAATGCTCCATGTGTGCATGTTTTTCACATTCTTCGGCGCAAGCTGTACAAATTTCGGCGCATAATTTGCAGATTTTTTCCGTAAACTCACTTCCGCTTGCCATAGCCTGCATTGCAAATAAACAAATAGCTGCACAATCATGATCTAGTTTTATGCAACGCGCTAACATTTTTACGTCTTGCTCATTCAAGCATTCACTTTCGCAATGCGAACATTCTACTGCACATTCTGAACATGCATCGATACAATCTTTAAATTTTTGATGACTCATCTTTTTTAAATTTAAATTGCGAATTAATTTTCGCAGTTTAAAGGTAGCTTTTTAACTTGAAAAAGTATTGTGAAATTCTAATAAAAATTATATAATTCACACATTATCAGGAATGTATATTGGTTTGTAAAAAATGTAATTGCAAAAAAAGGACGCTTGTCTTTTAGAACAAGCATCCTCCATACAAATTTGAAATTTGAGTTTCTTAATAATTAAAAGTAGCACCTAATCCCATTCCCATATCACTATCATAGTGTGTAGTGATTCCAAAGTTTCTTTTGACAATGTAGCGTAAACCTGCCATATATTCTTTGTCGGTATTCCACATTAAATTCATTCGTAGTCTTTTTGAAACTGGAATGTCTTTTCGTTCAAACTGTAAACGTACATTTCCGTCGGTAAAAACTTCGGCTTGAGCGACTATAAGCATTGGTAATGTGTAATTAACCCCTGCACTAAAAACAGCTCTGTTGTCTTTGGTATTGGTTTGCCCAAAAAGATTTCTTTCTTGATTGTCTATTCCCCCTTTTCTATATCTCCAATCAAAACCTATAAAAGGCATTAACCATTGCATTTTTCCAATGTATCTTCCAATATGAGTTTCGGTTTCATAACCGTGCATATCATTGTATCCTAATCTCCATTCTGTTCCAATACTCCAACGTGTACTTTGATACATAGCTTCTCCATCGTTTCCGTTTGTTGCAAAATCATTTTCTGCCATAAAGTGAAAAGCTCTATCGTCAGCAAACAATTTTCGTCGTGCTAATTTAGGATCTGGTATTTCGGGATTTGGTGCTTGGTTTTCATAACTAAAAACCCTGCCCATTCCGCTCATCATGTGATACAAAATATGACAATGGAAAAACCAATCGCCTTCTACATTGGCATTAAATTCGAATACATCGGTTTCCATTGGCATTATATCCACAACGTTTTTTAGAGGAGCATAATCCTCTTGACCATTTAATAGTCTAAAATCGTGACCGTGCAAGTGCATTGGGTGTCGCATCATAGAATTGTTGTGAATTGTGATGCGAACATTTTCGCCTTTTTTAATTAATATTTTATCCGCTTCGGAAACCACTTTGTTGTCTAAACTCCAAACATAACGGTTCATATTTCCTGTCAATTCAAATTTTAATTCTCTTACTGGTGCATCTTTAGGAAGTATCGTTTTAGTTGGCGATTTTAACATTGCATAATTTAAGGTAGTAATATCCGAAAGCGCATTACTATTATAATCGGCTTCGGTCATTTTCATATCCTTCATTTTTTTATCGCTTTTCTTTTTTTGTTCTCCGGTAATTTCTGGGTACATTACTACATTCATATCCATTTGATTGTAGGACATATTCATTCCCATATCGTCTAAATCGCCGTTCATTTTCATCATCCCATTCATCATTTTCATTCCCTCAAAATATTTAAGCTTGGGAAGAGGTGTAATAAGTTGTTTGATACCATCCCCAATAAAATAAGAAGCTGAATACAATCTATCTTCGGTGGTGGCTAAAAATTCAAAAGCAGTTTTATCGGCAGGAATAGTAACTAGAACATCGTAAGTTTCAGAAACACCAACAATTAATCGATCTACTTCTACAGGTTCTACATCGTTACCGTCATTTGCAACTACCGTTATTTTTCCACCGGCATAAGTAAGCCAAAAATAGGAAGAAGCCCCACCATTAGATACGCGTAAACGTACTTTATCACCTGCTTTTAAAGGTTTTCCATCAATACTTTTCACATCCGTACTTTGCTTACCATTCATAAGGATTTTATCGTAAAATACATCGCTTACATCCATTGCATTCATCCTTTTCCATTCATTTTTTAATTTAACACCTAAATAACCTTGCTTTATGGCTTCTGTATAACTTTGGGTTGTTCCTTTTTTGATTGCTGGATAATCGTTTGCGTTGTGCAACATTCTATGTACATTTTTTGGATTTAGATCTGTCCATTCGCTCAATACTATAGGAACGGTTGGCAAATCATCAATACCCTTTCTAAAAGTTAGATCATCCGTTTTTTTATTCATAATAAATGAACCATACATTCCGATTTGTTCTTGCAATCCTGAATGGCTGTGGTACCAATGTGTTCCTTGTTGGATAATCGGAAATGTATATTTGTGTGTCGTGTTGGGCTTTATTGGCATTTGTGTTAAGTTTGGCACACCATCTTCTTTGTTAGGTAAAAACAAACCGTGCCAATGCAACGATGTTTCTTCATCCAGTTCATTATGTACATAAATTTCAGCGGTATCGCCTTCGGTAAATGTAAGTGTAGGCATCGGTATTTGTCCGTTTACAGCAATGGCTCTTTTAGGTTTACCTGTAAAATTTACGATGGTGTCTCGCACATATAAATCGTAACGCACTGTTCTTGGTGGTGTGTTGTTTTCAATTTTAGTTACGGTTTCTAGAGTTGCTTTTGTCATATCCATAATGCTCATATTATGATTTTGATGTGAAGCATTAGCATCCGTTTTCATATTGTCCATGCTACCCTTCTTTTCAGAAGTCTTTTTCATGGGAATTTGCATTTCATCATGCTTCTTCACCACCGTTTTTTTACCCGTTTTAGCTTTCTCCTTTATCAACGTCATTCCGCATTTAGGACATTTTCCCGGTTTGTCAGCGTGAATTTCGGGGTGCATTGAGCAGGTATACGTTGTGGGCTGCACCTTTTGCGCCTTTTCCTTTTTTGACATATCCATACCTTTCATATCCTGTGCATGGGCAAAGGAATAAATAGACATGATGAATATTAATACTATAATTTTTTTCATTTTTTTAAGTTTAAAATTGATTTACAAATTATTTTGGAGTTATTTATCTAATTCTTTAAGCTTTGCTTTCATTTGTTCAATTTCTGCCTGTTGGCTGGTAATAATATTTTTAATTAATTCCTTTATTTCAGGGTCGGTAACCGATGACTCTTTACCCATTAATATTGCTGCAGCATGGTGTGGTATCATTGATTTTAAAAATTCTTTATCTCCAACCGCTGCCTGTTGCCTAATGCCTGCAAAAAATAGAATCAAAGCAATAAATCCAGTGACAACCAGTGAAATATTTAATTTCTTATTTCCGTACATGCTACCCATCACTAGAAGTTCAATTATGAGCATCGGCATGGTCATCAGTCCAGCCATGTAAAATTGGTTTATATTGGGTATTACATTGGCAAAAACATCTACCATTGCATACATTAGTATGTACATAGCTATAAATGATAACACTATCATAATCGCTAATTTCTTGTACATAGTCAAACTTAATTCTTTTGAATGCTCTTCTGTTGTGTGTTTCATTGCCATAATTTTTTGATTTAAAATTAATTTATTTTTTTAATAGTAACTCCAACTCTAAAATTTGTTTTTTAAGTGATTCAACACTTTTCATTTTTTTTAATTCTGCTATTGATAAAGCTTTTTTACCTGCTTCAATTGCACTTGGATAGTCTTTTAGTTCCGTTGCTATTTTTTGTCTCAAATTAGGATAGTAAAAATTTTGTGGATCTAATTTTTCGGCTTCAATAAGCCAAGCTATTGCTTGTTTGGAATCTCTGTTTGTACTGTAATAATAGTTTGCTGCTTGAAATAATAAATTAGCATCTTGAGTTTTTTCTTTAATGATGTTTTTATCTATTACTGCTAAAATATTTTCATCTGCTTTGCTTTTCAATGGAATTTTCACCATCGAATTTTCCCATATTATTTTTAGAAATCCCTCCCCTTTACTGTTAACATCATTTATTTCGATTGTAAATGTTTCATATAAATTGGGTATGCTTTCTACTGGAACTGTAAAACGAAAAACATCTTTTTTGGCATCGTATCCGGTTTCTCCATGTAATGTAGTATCTGTATTTACAATTATTGTCCACTCCTTTTTAGAAGGTATTGTGAATATTGAGTAACTACCCATTTTTAAAGTAGTATTTCCAAATACAATATCTTCGTTGGTAGTTATTGAAGTACAATCACTAGCGCCAGTTCGCCAGAGTTTTTCAAAAGGTACTAATTCACCAAATATTTTTCTGCCTCTTGCTAGTGGTCTGCTGTAAGAAACTTTGATTATTGTGCTACCCAATTCTTGTTCAAATGATGCAGATGGACTTGCAGAAGTTAGTTTTATTTGAACTTTTTCTTGTGCCGAAATTATTAAAGCTTGTAAAATAAAGAAGTGTATTAGAATTATTTTTTTCATGGTTTTTGATTTTAAATTGATTTTA
>NZ_QKNZ01000046.1:0-21802 GCF_014156605.1 Flavobacterium sp. SOK18b | reverse complement strand
GGATTGATATATTACCTCATGTAAGTTTAATTTTGTAGAAGGAAGTTAGTCTCTCGAAAATACATGTTAATTAAAATAGAATTATAGGCAGTAAAAACTACCTGTTTAAAACAAATAAATAATATAATCGTACATTTCTGTATGATATTAGCGCACATAAATGAAAATAATTGACAATTTAAACCCAAAACAAAAAGCTTCAGTACTTTCAGAAGCTAAGAGAGTATTAGTTCTAGCTGGTGCAGGCTCTGGTAAAACAAAAACAGTTATTTCTAAACTTCTTTATTTAGTTACTGAAAAAGAAGTAAAATCTTCTTCCATTCTAGCAATTACATTTACAAAAAATGCTGCTAATGAAATGATTGATAGATTGATTATTGCAAGTGATGAAACAAATACTTACGAATCCTACATTCAAAATAAATACACAACTATTCAACAAAAAGAGGCTGAAAGAAGAAAAAGAGTTCTTGAACAACCGTGGATTTCGAATTTAACAATTAGAACATTTCACTCCTTATGTTATAAAATTCTCCGTGATAATGGCAATCCAGTTTTTGATAATAAATTCAAACTAATTACGGATAATACTACTGATGAAGTCGATTTGAAAGCAAAGGATATTCTTGCTAATGAAAAGCCGAAAGATATTATTAGTAAAATATTAGTTCTAGCGTGTCGAGATCGTGATTATATCTTGAAATTAAAACGTTATATACTAGATTATTATGTTGAAAAGTTTTCTATTGATAAAGAAATAAAAGTTTACACCAATGAAGGGCAAAAAACTTATACTACCTTAAAAGGTGAAATTGTAAAGTCAAAATCGGAGCGCGATATTGCTGATTGGTTGTATAGACATAATATAAAATATGTTTACGAAAAAGTAAGCAACTTCAAAGACTTTAATTTTAAACCAGATTTTTTTATTCCTCAAGCTAATCTTTATCTAGAGCACGTTACCGACAAGAGCTATAAAATGGAGGATAAAGAAAGGCAATTTATTGAAGGTGGTAAAAATTGTGCTATTACTTATGAGGCTATAATGAATAATTCAATTCTTTTCAATTTAACCATGGAGAGGATTATTAAAGGTAAAATTACTGAAAACATAACAGAATATGTTTCTATAAGTTATGAAGAAGAGTTTCATCGTTACCATCATAAAATAGATGAGTTTTTAAAAACTGTCATGCGTTTACAATCTATGATGAAAGGCGAAGGTATTGAGCCTTCACATTTGCTAGAAAAATCAGGTGAAAGTGATCATGAAAGAATTAGAGTTTTTTACGAACTAGCTATTCCAATTATTGAAGAATATAAAAAATATTGCACCAATAAATCTTACGTAGATTTTGATGATTTGATAATTTTAGCCGTTAAATTATTAAAAGAAAATCAAGATGTTAGAGAACTTTATAGAAGTAAATATAAGTATTTAATGGTTGATGAATTTCAAGACGTGAATGGTTTGCAAGTAAAATTTTTAGACTTGTTATTAAAACCTGACAATCAATTATTTTGTGTTGGAGATGATTGGCAAAGTATTTATGGTTTTAGAGGTTCAAATGTGGATTACATTGTCAATTTTGAAATGCATTATAAAGATTGTGAGATACATAAATTAGATGTGAATTATAGAAGTACGCAAACAATTGTTGGTGCAAGCAATGAAGTTATAAAAAATAATAAAAACCAAATCAGCAAAGATGTTAGAGCATTTAATGAAATGCCGAGTAAAATTCAAATATATAGAGCCAAAAGTACAGAAGATGATGGCGTAGAATTTTTAGTTGATAAAGTAAGACAATTGTATCAAGGTGGTCTGGGTAAAGATGATATTCTTGTTTTGTATCGAAGATCAAAAATGTTTAGCCCATATTTGGCTGCACTGAAAGAAAATAGACTTTTTGTTTCATCTAAAACCATTCACGCATCAAAAGGGCTTGAAGCTAAAGCAGTTTTTATAATTGGTTTAACTGAAGGAAACGGAGGATTCCCAGATATTTGGTTAGATGATGCTATTTTTAGAGTTGTTAAGGATATAAAATATGATGTTTTACTTGAAGAAGAAAGACGATTGTTTTATGTTGCAATAACAAGAGCCAAAGACGAATTATTTCTGATTACAGAATTAGGAAACGAGTCGTCATTTGTCGATGAAATTCCTCAACATTTCTATAATGTTAATAAGCCAATAATTAAAAACATAGATTCACAAATTATTAATTGTAGCGATTGTAGAGCAACTATTAATATGTCAGACAAGTTTTGTCGAAATTGTGGAAAAAAACTTTAACGGAATAAATTATTAATAATCTAAGCTTGATGAACCTTCCAACTTCAAATAATTTACCAATCAATAAATTGGTTTCTGTTTTCAGAAGCACTTCTGCTACTTATAAATTTTATTGGTTGCTTGCCATTATTGAATTGGTTGAAGAAGGTCATTTGAAACTTGAAAAAAGAAAAATTTTTGCAAGAATGATAAGCAATTCTTGGTATACGATAAATTACTTTCATGTGTCGTACGGAAAACAAGATAATATTCAAATGGCTGTAGAAAGGATCTTAAATGCGGAAGTATTACTTACTATTGATGAGAAAAAACAAAGCCTAAATCAACGTTTAGAAACATCTGAAAATAAAGTTACCATTAAAGAATTAATGCATTTTGATAAAAACGTACCTCATTGGTTTTTGACGCCTTGGTTTCCTAAATTAGCAGGAGAGACAGATAATGCTCATTGCAAGCGAATTTATGCGGATTCGCAATCTTTTTTGAATGATAGTTTATACGCTTTACACAAGAACTTTATCAGCATTAATCCGATTTGGATTGATTATTTGCGAAGCAACGCAAAAATCATTAAAGATTTCTGTTATTGGAATTTGACTTTGTTTCTTCAAGTCAGAAATCCAAATGTACCTGACATTCCTAATAAATTAATTAAACCTGCAATTAGAAATAGTTTAGCTAAACAAACCAATCAATATTGGAAACCTGTTTTCAAAGAGATAGGACACATAGATTGTATTTTTACAGATACTAAATTATATTTCGATGAAAAGAATTATGCTTTGGATCATTTTGTTCCTCATGCTTTTGTTTCACATGATTTAATTTGGAATTTGTTGCCAATTGAAAAAAAATTCAATTCTTCAAAAAGTGATAAACTTCCGTTGTTTGATAAGCATTTCCACAAATTTTATGAATTACAAAAGTTAGCTTTTGAAATCAATAAACAGTATAGTTCAAGTAGTAAATATATGGATGAGTTTCTGACGATTTTTCCCAGTATTGATGCTTTTGAAAAAGATAAATTTTCAAATACCATTCAACCATTGATTACCATTGCTAGTAATAACGGATTTTTATTTATGAATGAGTAGCCAAAACCCAAATAGTCACTTAACAGCAATTGAAAGAACATCACTTTCTTATCCTGCAAGGATTTTACTAAATCAAAAAAAGATTAAGGGTAAAGTTTTAGATTTTGGCTGTGGTATTGGTAAAGATGTAGAATTATTGAAAAATGAAGGTTTTGATATTATTGGATACGATCCCTTTTATTTTCCAACATTTCCAACCGAAAAATATGATACAATCTTGTGCTTTTATGTTCTAAATGTTTTACTTCCTGAAGAACAAGCTGAGGTTTTAATGAATGTATCGAGTCTCTTAAAGCCAAACGGAAAAGCCTTTTTTGCTGTTCGTAGAGATATTCAATACGAAGGTTTTAGAATTCACAAAATCCATAAGAAAGAAACTTATCAATGTTTAATCAGATTAGGTTATTTGTCTATTTATAAGAACGAAAACTGCGAAATATATGAGTACCAACATTATACTGTTTTAAACAAAGGAAACGTAGATTTAAGCCCTTTTTTAATTGGAGAAGAAACACGAGAGTTAATTGTTGAAACAGCAACAGTCTTTTCATTTTATGATAAGTTTCCAGTTTCAGAAGGCCATGCTTTAATTGTCCCAAAAAGATTAGTTTCAAATTATTTTGATTTGACTTTAAAAGAACAAACCGCCTGTTGGATTGTCGTGAATAAATTAAAAAACATACTTCAAGAAAAATTTCGACCAGATGGGTTTAATATTGGTATAAATATCAATGAGGATGCTGGACAAACAATATCGCATTGTCATATACACATTATTCCACGATATAAAAATGATGTTATAAAAAACCGAGAGGTGGAATTCGTGGAGTGATTCCAAGTAACAAAGAGTATTAATTTAAATTTATTATGTTAGCCGTCAGTTAACCAAAAAAGGACGAAAAATAAAAAAAGCTTTAACAATTTTATACAAGCCAAAAATGGATTACTGGAAAAAACAAGGTATTGATAACTTTATCATTGAACTTGAAAAATACTATTTAGATTGTTCCGCAGAATATTTTGCAGGGCAAGGCATAGTTGATAAGTTAAATAAAGAAGAAACTAAGTACTTAAATGATAGTTTAGACTTGTCTAAAATGATTGGAATTGATTCTAAATATATCTTAAATGAAATTTTAAAAAATAAAGAAAAAGATAAATTTTCATATTTCCTTTTAAGGTCTACAAATATCAATTTAGAAGTAAATTGTATTGACGAAGCAGGAAAAACTGTTTTTATTTTGTTAGCCGAAAATTATTTTTTTGAAAAAAGTAGTTTTTTAATCTATTCCATAAACCAATTGTTTGAACGTAACTATTCTGTAAAAAAGGAAGACGAAATATTTGTGGCAGAACTCTATAAAAAAATTCAATCTCAAAGTCAATTAGAAAGCTGGTCAATTTTAAGATTTGCAGTAAAATTGAATAACAAAGAAAAATTTGCTTTGGCTTGTCAAAAGCATCGTGAACTTTTCGTTATACTTTCTTTAAAAATGAATAAGCCAATAAGCTTTAACTTTCCTAATTTACTTGGTGTTATAAATAATGCCATTCAATTTTATAGAGAAAGTGGTGAAGTCATTTTAAAAGCAATGAGATATTACGAAAGAACGCGACAAATAATGGAATTAGATTCCAGAAAAGGCACTTTTAAAAAGAAACTAGCTGAATTTGAAACTAATAAGCCAATACAAAATAAAGAATTTGAAGAAATAGTAATAAATTTATTTCCAGAACTGAAATAACCGAACGACTAACAGCCAGTACAAAGGATTTAGGAATTTGGCTTAATGAAAAGATGGTTTTGTATTTGGAATATTTGGCATAACCAAAAGATTACGCATTTTTAATCCCAAACTCGTTGTAGTGCAAGAACTGTCTAGATGAGATTATTTTCACACTGATAGATTCCTTTGTTTGCTGAGCTTAAAACGAAAGACTATCATTGCTGATAGTCCTTTTAAGAGCTCCTCCTCTCGGCGGACTCGAACCAATTCTCAAAACTATTATAAAACAAAAAAGCCACTCAATTTCTTGAATGGCTTTCTAAAAGCTCCCCCTCTTGGGCTCGAACCAAGGACCCTCTGATTAACAGTCAGATGCTCTAACCAACTGAGCTAAGGAGGAAACTGTATATTTTTATTTTTTTAAAGAACGTCTTATTTATTTGCTTTTGAATAACTCTGTTTGTTTGTCTAAGCGGTTGCAAAGATAGGCTATCATTTGGTTTCTGCAAATAAAATTGAAACTTTTTTTCATTTTTTTTACTTCCCTACAATTGCTTTGTAAACGTCATTTCCGTTTGCAAATAGTAATAGTGTTATAAGTAAAACAAAACCAACTAATTGTGCGTTCTCTAGGAATTTATCGCTAGGTTTTTTACCCGAAATAATTTCGTATAATAAAAACATCACATGACCACCATCTAGTGCTGGAATAGGCAAAAGGTTCATTACACCAAGCATTATAGACAATAAAGCAGTAATAGTCCAGAACATTTCCCAACTCCAAGTTTTTGGGAAAATATCAAATATAGCTTTGAAACCACCAACTTGCTTGTAAGCTTTAGTTTCTGGATTAAAAATCATTTTTAATTGTTTTCCGTATCCTACTAATTGATCTTTTCCTCTAGTTATACCTACAGGAATTGATTCTAATAGCCCAAATTCTTGTTTGCTTACTTTGTAGTACCCAAGTTTTTCTAAATAATCCATTCCCAATCTTCCAATACCTATTCCTAGTTTTCCTTCAGAATTGATTTGAATAGGTAATTTAATTTCTTTTTCGTCTCTTAGGATTAAAGCCGTTACGGTTTTGTTTTTATTATTTTCAAAAACTGTTTTGGCTTGATCATAGTACTTGGTAGTTTGCCCATTTACAGAAAGAATAATGTCTTTTGGCATCAAAGTAGTATTTTTAGAACCTTCAGAAATAGCTCCTACCACAAATGGCATTCTGATATCAAGTAAACTTTTTTTCTCAACTTTTGATAATTGGTCAACAAAATCATTTGGCATATTGATAGTTTGTTCTGTTGCGCCTCTTTTTATGATGACTTCTTTTGCCATGATTACTTTCATGGTAAGATCATTGTCAAATTTTACAATTTTTTCACCATCAACAGATACAATGTGGTCTCCAGTTTTAAAACCTACTTTTTGCATGGTTTTATTTTCTACAAGTAAACCGTCTTTCAAGTCTTCATTAGCAATATAAGTATCACCGTACGCAAATGCCATACCTATATATATTATGAAAGCCAAAATGAAATTTACAGTAACACCACCTAACATAATGATTAATCGTTGCCAAGCTGGTTTAGATCGAAATTCCCATGGTTGCGGCGGCAAAGCCATCTGTTCTTTGTCCATGCTCTCATCAATCATTCCGGAAATTTTCACATAGCCACCAAGCGGCAACCAACCGATACCGTATTCAGTTTCGCCAATTTTCTTTTTGATAAGGGAATATTTTACGTCAAAAAATAAGTAGAATTTTTCGACTCTAGTTTTAAATAATTTTGCAGGTATAAAATGTCCTAACTCGTGAAGTACAATAAGTAAGGATAAGCTCAATAAGAATTGAGAAAGCTTGATAAATAAATCCATTTTTTAATTTTGATTCTTAATATGATGCACAAAAATAGGGTTTTCTGTTTGTATATTTTACAATAATTGTTCCAGAGCAATTTAAAAGTTTGTTAATTATGTTAATTTGAAATAGAACTTTGAATGCTGAATCTTAACTTTACTTTCTTAAATCCCGTTATTTAGGATTTATATCACTTTAAAACACGTATAATGTCGTCAAAATTATTTTCTCCTATTACCATAAAAAGCATCACGCTAAAAAATAGAATTGCAATTTCTCCCATGTGTCAATATTCAGCCCAAGACGGTTTTGCTAATGATTGGCATCTGGTACATTTGGGTAGTCGCGCTATAGGAGGCGCAGGATTGATTATTCAAGAAGCCACATCGGTTTCACCCGAAGGTAGAATCTCACCAGAGGATTTAGGACTTTGGAATGACGAGCAAATTGTGAAGATGAATGAAATCAATACTTTTATTGTAAGTCAAAATTCAGTTCCCGGAATACAATTGGCGCATGCCGGACGTAAAGCCAGCTCTGCGTCACCCTGGAACGGTGGGCGTAAACTTGATGATTCACAAGGAGGTTGGGATACTGTAGCACCAAGCCCAGTTGCCTACCATCATACTGAGAACTCTCCTCTTGAACTTCATGAAGCAGGAATACAAAAAGTAATTTCAGATTTTAAATCTGCTACAAAAAGAGCTGTTCAAGCAGGTTTTCAGGTGATGGAAATACATGCTGCTCATGGGTATTTATTGCATCAATTTTTATCACCGCTATCTAATTTTAGAACGGATAATTACGGTGGAAGTTTTGAAAACCGTATCCGATTGACGCTTGAAGTTGTTGAGGCCGTACAATCAGAATGGCCAGATTATTTACCTTTTTTTGTAAGGATATCAGCAACTGACTGGGCTGAGGGTGGATGGAACTTAGAAGAATCGGTTCAACTTTCTAAAATTTTAAAAGGAAAAGGAGTTGATTTAATTGATGTTTCAACCGGAGGTTTGGTGTCGCACCAGCAAATTCCGTTAGGACCTAACTATCAAGTTCCTTTTGCCGAAAGCATAAAAAATGAAACTGGAATTCAAACAGGAGCGGTAGGTTTAATTACGGAAGCTGCTCAAGCCGAGGAAATCATTGCCTCTGGAAAAGCTGATTTGGTATTTATAGCACGAGAATCTTTGAGAGATCCTAATTTAGGTTTGACATTTGCCCAAGAGTTAGATGCCGATATGGAATGGCCAAAACAATACGCTAGAGCGAAACAGTAAGGTTTTGAAACATATAAGTCATATAAGTTTTCTTTTTTTTAAACCATTAAGGTATTAAGAAAATTAAGTTTTTGATGGTTCGCTTTTGTTCTATTTATTTGAAGATCTTATATGACTTATATGTTTCAATATTTTTTAAACCATTAAGGAATTAAAAAAAGTTAAGGGTTTGCCTAATAATTTTAAAATCTTATATGACTTACATGTTTAAAATGAACACGTCACAAATTTGAAAATTATTTTATGCAAAAAATAAAAACAGCTCTATTGTCTTACGGAATGTCAGGCAAAGTTTTTCATGCTCCTTTTTTAAATTTCCATCCAGGATTTGAGCTCATTGGTTCTTGGGAACGCAGTAAAAAATTACTACACCAAGATTTCCCTGCTTTAAAAAGCTATGCCTCACTCGATGAGGTTTTACAAGATGATATAGATTTAGTTGTTGTGAATACGCCTGTGGCCACGCATTATGAATATGCAAAACAAGTGCTAGAGGCAGGAAAACATGCTATTGTAGAGAAAGCTTTTACGACAACAGTTGCTCAAGCAAAGGAGCTTGCGGCTATTGCCAAAGATAAAAATGTTAAATTGTCTGTTTTTCAAAATAGGCGTTGGGACAGTGATTTTAAAACCGTTCAACAAATTATTTCAGATAAAGTATTGGGTAAAATAGTGGAGGCTGAGATTCATTTTGATCGGTACAATCCGCTTTTGAGTCCAAAGTTACACAAAGAAACAGTTTCTGATGGATCAGGAATTCTCAAGGATTTAGGGCCTCATATTATTGATCAAGCATTGTGTTTGTTTGGTTTGCCAAATTCGGTTTTTGCTGATATCCGCATTACGAGAGAACATTCCTTGGTAGATGATTATATTGATGTGTTGCTGTATTATGCTAATTTTAGAGTGCGTCTAAAAGCGGGATTTTTTGTTCGGGAAGCCAATCCTACTTATGTTATTCATGGCGAAAAAGGGTCTTTTTTAAAACCGCGCGGTGATGTACAGGAAGACGAACTAAAATTAGGATACAAACCTAATTTAGAAACTTGGGGAACGGAGCCAATTGAAAAACAAGGTTTGTTGCATACCGAAATTAATGGAGAAATTATTCGGGAAATCGTACCTACGCTTCAAGGTAATTACTATGATTTTTTTGACGGTATATACCATTCAATTGTAAATAATAGTCCAGAACCAGTCACCGCACAAGAGGGCGTACACGTCATGCAAATTATTGAAGCGGCACTACAAAGCAATGCTAAGAAAAGAGTAATTGATTTGAAATAAATCTTAAAAAAAAATTAGCCACAGATTCACAGATTATTAATTTAATGAAATCTATGAATCTGTGGCATTTTTTAGAAACCCATTTTCATCGACTAAAACGTTCATTGTATTTTCAATAAGCTTTGTTGATGTACTTGAATTTATAAACAATAACGTTGTAATTTTTTTCAAATAGGTTGTTTCAATACAGCCAATCATTGCTTTTTGTAATTTTGGCCCTAAAATTAAAAACAATCATTTTGATAGACTTACAATTTCTTGGAAAAACAAGAACTAAAGCCAAGCTAAAAAAGAGTTATACACAAGCAAAAGTTTGTTATTTAAATCGCATACGCTGGGCAGTATCTGTATTTTACTTCGGGATGGGGTTGTGCTTTGCTACCTGGGCAAGTAGAATTCCAGATATCAAAACGTCGTTGCATCTCAGCGAAGGAGCATTAGGAACCATTTTGTTTGCTTTGCCATTGGGGCAACTTATTGTGATGCCTTTCTCTGGTAAACTAGTCACCCGTTTTGGGAGTCATAAAGTTTTAATAGTTGCATTATCCATGTATGTAGTGAGCATGACAAATTTAGGTTTGGCTACAGCCGCATGGCAATTGTCATTAGGATTATTTGTTTTTGGAATTTTTGGAAACCTGTCTAATATTGCGGTCAACACACAAGGCGTCTATACAGAGGAATTATTCAAGAGAACCATCATGGCTTCCTTTCATGGCATGTGGAGTTTTGCAGGTTTTACAGGAGCATTAGTAGGTCTAGCCATGTTGTCCTTGCAACTCACGCCCTATATTCATTTTATAATTGTAGCTGCACTAGTGCTTTTAATGATGCTATTTAACTTTAAACATTTGATAAAAGCCAAAGAAAAGATACAAACTGAACAGAAAAAATTATTTTCAAAACCAGATAGTTCCTTGCTATGGCTAGGAGTTATTGGCTTTTGTTGCATGGCCAGTGAAGGTGTGATGTTTGACTGGAGTGGAGTTTATTTCAAAGATGTAATTAAAGCTCCAGGACCGCTTGTTATCTTGGGTTATACTTCATTTATGATCATGATGGCTAGCGGACGCTTTATAGGAGATGCCATTATTTTAAAATTCGGACGCAAGGTAGTATTACAAGTAAGTGGAATTCTTATTTCATCGGGGCTTTTTACAGCTGTATTTTTTCCATATGTGATACCAGCAACTATAGCGTTTATGTTTGTAGGATTAGGTGTTTCAACTATAATCCCAACTGTTTATAGTGTGGCTGGAAAAACGCCTAATGTTGCGCCCAGTGTAGCCTTAACAACCGTTTCTAGCGTAAGTTTCCTTGGTTTTTTAATGGGACCACCCATAATAGGATATATAGCTGAGTTGTCAAGTTTACGTTTTTCATTTGCATTTATAGGTGTTTTTGGACTCTTGATTGCCGTAATGGTTTCAAGAATTAAAGCAATCAAATAAGGTTTTAGGAGCAGTCTAATTTTTTTTCTTAAGCAGTAGTATTCCTGCTGTACGCAGTATCTTTCCTGTCCTAAAAAAAGGACAGGAAAGGATACTTACTCCCATCAGGGCTATACAGAAGAATTTATTTTCATCAGAAAAAATATTAATTTTTTTTTGATGAAAACCAATATGTTAATATTTTTTTAGTACTTTTAATATTATAATTCTTTCAATCAATATAATAAGTACGTCGCCCAGTTGCTAATACCACACAAACTGTAGCGTTTTTTTAAAGTTTATACCACGTTTCCAAAATTCACATTTAATTTTTTTGTTGTTGTCCTACAGAAGGATAACAACTAGTAATGATTTTAATTCAGCTGTTGCTCGTGCAATGGCTGAATTATTATTACTGTTTATTTAATCTTAAATTATTTGATGTTGAATTTATGAGGAAACTGTATTACCTATTGTTTTTTATCTTTTTTTGGAGTGGCATTCAAGCACAAGAAAGCACTGGTTTTTTTGGAAAAATAATCGATTCAAAAACTCAAAATCCCATTCCGTTTGTTGTAGTCAGTGTTCAAAACACATCCTTGATGCAAGTCACAGACAAGGAAGGCAAGTTTGTTTTTGAGGGTGTTTCGTCTGGTGCTATTTTGGTTTTAGTTCACAGTCAAGGCTATAAAGATGCCTTATATCCGCTGGAGATAACAGCCGGAAAAATGGTAGACTTAGGAAATATAAGTCTTCAAGACGATCAATCTTTGGACTTGCAAAGTAGCATTATCACATTAATGGATAGTGATTTTAATGATGAGAACAGTTCCTCAGAAAGTACCTCTGGATTATTGCAATCTTCTCGGGACGCTTTTCTACAAGCTGCCGCTTTCAACTGGGGACAAGCTCGTTTTAGAGTACGAGGTTTGGATAGTGAACACTCCACGATGATGATCAATGGGGTTACCATGAATAAGGTATATGATGGTAGACCACAATGGGGTGAATGGGGCGGATTAAATGATGCTCTTCGCAATCAAGAATTTACCTTAGGAACCGCACCTTCTGATTATACTTTTGGAGGCATCCTTGGAACACAAGAAATAAATACTCGAGCCTCTATTTATAGACCCGGAACCAGAATTACATTTTCTGGAACTAATACTAATTACAATTGGCGCTCTATGGCTACGCATGCGTCTGGTATGAGTAAAAAGGGTTGGGCCTATGTGGTTTCAGCTGGAAAACGCTGGGCTCAGGAAGGTTATTTTGAAGGAACAAATTACGATTCGAATTCGTTTTTTGTAAGCCTCGAAAAAAAGTTAGGAAGTCAGCATGCCCTTAACCTTACTACTTTTTACACACCAAATTTTAGAGCTAAAAATTCGCCAAATACTGCCGAAGTTACGCAATTAACAAACCCAAGGTATAACTCCTATTGGGGTTTTCAGGACGGGAAAAAACGCAATGCTCGCGAAAAAACAATAGAGGAGCCTATTTTCATGCTCAATCATTATTTTAAAGTCAATGATAAAACAAATTGGAATACTAGTGTTTTTTATCAAATAGGTACTACTGCAAATAGTACCATTGATTATCAAAATGCCAATAGTCCAGATCCTACATATTATAGAAAAATGCCCAGTTATTATTCCTCACTATATGCACCAGATCAAGGAGAGTTTTCGGGAGCATTTACTCCTGATCTTGAAAATGCTGACAAAAGTAAAGCTGCTTTTTTAGCTAATCCACAACTAGACTGGCGGTCATTATACCTAGCCAATCAAACGCCAATATTAGATGGAAATGGCAACATCACAGGTTATGAACCTGCTAGAAGTAAGTATGTTTTGTATGAAGATCAAGTACAAGCCGAAACGGGAGCAGTGACTACAAATGTAAGTTCATCATTATCTGAAAATATTTTCATGAATGCAGGGGCTTCTTTTAAGAAAATGAAATCAAATAATTCTCAAGTTTTAGTTGACTTACTAGGAGGTTCTTATTTTGATGATATTGATGCGTTTTATGATGGCAATCAATCACAATCTGATTTAAACAATCCCAACAGGCAAATAGGAGTAGGGGACAAATACGGTTATAATTTTAATTTTTTTGCCAATGTTTTAGAGGCCTTTACGCAGTTTAAATTCTCATATAATAAAATAGATTTTTATTTGGCGCAGCAGTTTTCGTCTACAAGTTATCAACGCGAAGGTTTGTACAAAAACGGCATTTACGAAACTAATTCTTTTGGAAAAAGTGATAACGTATCCTTTGAAAACTTTGGCTTTAAAGGGGGTTTAAGTTTCAAAATTTCGGGCAAACAAGTGATAGTATTAAATGCGGCTCATGCTACAAAGGCACCTACTTTACGAAATACTTTTGCCAATGCCAGACTCAATAACACTATTGTGAATGATATAGAAAGCGAAACCAATAGTAGCATTGATGCTAGTTACGTGTACCGTTCCCCAAAACTGAAAGCAAGAGTAACCGCATATTTTTCTAAATTGAGTAATGCTACTCAAATTTCGTTTTTTTATGCCGAAGGAATTTTTGATGACGGCGCAGGTTTTTTAAACACAGATGCCTTTGTAAGTCAAACTCTGACTCAATTAAACAAGAAAAATATAGGTGCAGAGTTGAGTTTAGAGTACCAATTGACTCAAACCATAAAAACCACATTTGCTGCTGCAGTGGGTCAGTATACCTTTGACAATGATCCAAAAGTTACCCTTACAAATGATGCGGTCGCTACTCCCGAAAATAATGCTCCTATTTTTGATTTTGGAAAAGCATCACTCAAAAATTACAAACAAGCAGGAATGCCCCAACGAGCCTATTCATTAGGAATGGAGTATAGAGACCCCAAGTATTGGTGGATAAGTGCTAATGTAAATTATTTAACAAACACTTATATTGATGTTTCTCCCATTTTGAGAACTGGAATTTTCTATAAAAATCCAGCAAGTGGTTTTAATTTTCCTGAAGCTACAGAGGAGCGTGCTGCGCAATTGCTTCAACAAGAAAAGTTTGATCCTGTAACCTTACTCAATATTATAGGAGGGAAATCATGGATTATTTATGGAAAAAATGTAGGTGTTTTTGCAAGCATCAATAACGTGCTAAATACAACCTACAAAACAGGAGGTTATGAGCAGGCACGCAATGCCAATTTCAGACAGGTTAATCAAGACATTAGTAGTGGGACACCCTCTTTTGGACCCAAATATTTCTATGGCTATGGTCGAACTTATTTTGTGAATCTTTATATCAATTTATAATTCAAATCATATGAAATTAAAACTGTACTTTTTTGTAGTGCTATCTCTAGCGTTATTTAATAGTTGTGTGCCTGATGAAGTACCTGCACCAAAACTTACATGTAACCAGCCCAATTTTGTAACAAATAAATCAGTAAGTGACATTCATGCTACTGCAAATGCTATTGTGACGCAGTACAAGTATGACGATGTTATTGAGGCTTATGTAGTATCTAGTGACGAATCGGGGAATTTTTTTAAATCAATATCTTTTCAAACCTTGGCAACAGCCACAACCCCTGCACTTGGGTTTAGTGTTCCTGTTGATGCTACTAATTTATACATAGATTATAGATTGGGAAATAAAGTGTTTATAAAACTAAAAGATCAATACACAGATATAGATTTTGGCGGGGTACGTATTGGTAGCATTTTTGTTAACTCATACAATCAAGGCGGTGTGGGACGATTGTCTCAAAATGATTATAAGAAAGTATTGAACGCTTCTTGTGTGACCGTTAAGGAGGAAGCCCTTGTGCGAACTGGAACAATGGAGGCTTTACTAAAAGATGCCAATTTGAATACTTTGATTGAGTTTAAAGAGGTTCAATTTACCGAAATAGCTGTAGGACGACACTATTTTGAGGAAGCAAATAATGTAGGAGGTGCCACAAATTGGGGTTTAAATGACAAAATGGGAAATCAAGTGTATGTAAGAACCAGTAGCTTTTCTAATTTTGCTTCAAAAATAGTCCCAGATAAAAGCGGAAAAGTACGAGGTGTACTCACTAAATATGGAAATGATTTTCAGTTGCTACCTCGCTCAGAGCAAGATATTGTAATGACAACACCAAGAGCAACGCCTTTTTTCTCTCAGAATTTTGATCAAGTGGCAGACAACTCTAATTTGAGTTTGCCAGGTTGGGGCAATTTTGTACAAGCCGGTTCTTTATTCTGGAAAGGTGCTGTTTATGCAGGAAATGGGTTTGCTGAGTTTAGCATATCAGGGACCAAAGTTATCTCTAACATTGCTTGGCTAATTACTCCAAAAATTGATATGGATCAGCATACAAAAGAGGTTTTAACTTTTAGAACAGCGCAACATCACTTAGACATTGATTCTCCATTAAATGCATTAGAGGTTTATGTTTCTTCTGATTTTGATGGGCTGAATGTTACTACGGCCACTTGGAAACCATTGACGGTGAACCTGCCCAAACAAGCAACGCCATGGTATCAGTTTATAGGCAGCGGCGCCATTGATTTATCAGGGTATACTGGGAAAATCAATATTGCTTTCAAATACATAGGGTCTGGACGAAACTTAGCTCTTGATGGTTCGTTTCAAGTAGATGACGTACAAGTTTTTGGGGAAAAATGATTTCTTTTATTATCATTCTTGAATTGCTATATTTGCAGCAATAATCAAATATAAAACCTATGAAATCTATAGTACTTGCCCTCATATCTATCTTATTTGTATCTTGTTTCGGGGACAATGAAGCACAAAAACAAGTAGACTACACTGCACAAAACGAAAAAGAAATAGTAGATTATATTGCCAAAAATAAATTGAATGCCATAAAAACAGGTACCGGATTGTACTATGTGATTAATGAACCTGGAACTGGAGATCAGCCAAAAGCAACCTCAAACGTAACGGTAGCCTACAAAGGATATTTTACCAATGGATCTGTTTTTGATGAAAGCAAACCAGAAGGAATTTCTTTTGGTTTAAATCAAGTGATCAAAGGATGGACTGAAGGAATTCCTTTTTTCAAAAAAGGTGGTAGCGGTGTTTTATTAATTCCGGCGCACTTAGGCTACGGAAGTAATGCAACCGGTCCTATTCCTGGAGGTTCGGTGCTGATTTTTGATGTAAAATTGATATCGGTAAATTAAGTTCCTTTTTACACGAATAAAAAAGAGAAATCTGCTCCGGTAGATTTCTCTTTTTTGATAATAACTTTTTGATACTATATTCTTGAAAAACTTCTGGTAAATCAGAATTAAAAGAAAAACGGTACATAGGTTTTTGTATTTTAGCAACCCCAAATTGAAACTAAAAACAAATGAAGACCTATCTATTTGCCCTATTTATAATGGCAATGCCATGCCTATTACTCAGTCAAAGTCCCAAGCCTGAGGTAAAATTAAAAGCAATACACTGTGTAAAAACAAATTTCAAAAATTTAAAAGACGGTGAAATCATTCATAAAAACTACACTTTTAAAGATGGAAAGTTACTTAGCATCAAAACATCTGATGTGATTCAAAGTTTCTTTTACAATCCAAAGGAACTATTGGACATGACAGTCAAAGAGCGCGTAGGCAGTAATTGGAAAGAGGTAATTAATTATACGTACAACAACAATGATCAGCTCATAAAGTTTACCAAAAAATATGAAGAAGGCGGCGAACTAGTTACTAAAACCGTTACCATAAGTTATGAAGGATCGCGCGTAAAAGTAACTACTAAAAAAAGCACCAACCACCAAATCGTGCTGGATGACATTGAATATGTAGTTGAAAACGGAATAATAGTAAGACGTTCCACAAGAGACAGAAACCAACAAATTGTTAAAAAAGTAGAGTACCTTTATTTTAAAGAAAACCCCATACGCCACAAAGATTTATTGGGTGATAAACAAATAAAAAACTTCACCTTTGATGATAAAATTTCAGTAAACGCCTTGCTGGTTCAAAATATTTTCGGAACGCATTATAAAGTTATTGTACCCATTATTTCATGGCATGAAGAAGAATTTGAGTTTGAATCTATTGGAAATAACAATGTTTTAAATTTTAGTTCCACCGCAGTAGATGCCGTTGGAAAGGCAAGGAAGTACAAGTACAACGCCGCAAATTTTCCAGTATCGTGTTCTCTTATAGAATCAAACGGAATTGTAAAAACTGAAATTAGTTATAGTTATGAGTAAGGCATCACTAAAACAAATTTATATACAAAAGGCTGTCCTACAAGACAGCCTTTTCATATTTAATGATTACTTAATTACTTTTTAATCTCTATAATACTGATGGCATAACCACCACCAGGAGCAACAAGTACATCTAGTTTTGAAGCGTTAGTAACTTTAACTTTTTTAATTGTATACGCTTGCGGATTGGTTTTATAATGCGCGTCTTTAGCATCAGCATAAACGGTAGCTTCGTACGTTTTTCCTTTATCTAAAAAATCAAATTTTAGTATTGCCGTTCTAGGAGTTTCGCCATTTACGTTACCTACGAACCAGTTGTTTGTCCCTTTGGCTTTACGCGCAACGGTTACGTATTGCCCAGGTTCTGCTTCAAGGTATTTACTATCGGACCAGTCAATAGCTACATCTTTAATAAACTGAAACGCATCTGGAAAACGGTCGTAATTCTCGGGTGTATCAGCAGCCATTTGCAGCGGGCTGTACATAGTCACATACAAGGCTAACTGATTGGCAATTGTACTATTGACATGAGAATTATTGTCTTTATTCAACTTGCTCAAGTCCATTTCAAAAATTCCAGGAGTGTAGTCCATAGGTCCACCTATTAAGCGTGTAAAAGGCAAAACCGTCACATGGTTTGGCTTTGACCCGCCAAAAGATTGGTATTCCGTTCCTCTTGCTGCTTCGTTACCTATTAAGTTAGGGTAGGTTCTCGCAATTCCTGTTGGTCGAACCGCTTCATGAGCATTCACCATAATTTTGTAATCGGCTGCTTTTTCAATGGCGTATTGGTAGTGGTTGATCATGAATTGGTTGTAATGATTGCCACCGTTTTCGATGATATCCCCAACATAGCCACTTTTTACAGCATCGTATCCGTTGTCTTTCATGAATTGGTACGCTTTGTCTAGGTGGCGTTCATAATTACGCACTGATCCTGACGTTTCGTGGTGCATGATCATTTTTACGCCTTTTTCTTTAGCATACGCTTGCAAACCTTTCACATCAAAATCAGGATAAGGCGTCACAAAATCAAAAACATAATCTTTTAAATGACCAAACCAGTCTTCCCAGCCTTCGTTCCATCCTTCAACTAGCACGCCATCAAAACCATGTTTAGCAGCAAAATCAATATACTTTTTTACGTTGGCATTGGTAGCTCCGTGTTTGCCGTTTGGTTTTACTTTTGAGAAATCAGTAACTCCCAATTGTACGGTTGGCAACTCATCGGTGTAAGCCCAAGAACTTTTTCCGGTAATCATTTCCCACCAAACACCCACGTATTTCACAGGCTTAATCCAAGAAGTATCTTTGATTTTGCTTGGCTCGTTGAGGTTCAATGTCATTTTAGAGGCTAGTATTTCTCTCGCATCATCACTCACAATGATGGTACGCCATGGCGAATGTTGCGGAGCTTGCATATAGCCCTTATCTCCTTTTGCATCGGGAGTTAACCACGATTCAAAAACCATATTTTTATCATCCAGATTCAGGTGCATACAAGAATAATTGATCAATGCCGCCTCATGCAGGTTGATGTACAATCCGTCAGCCGTTTTTAGCATTAATGAAGTTTGAACTCCAGTGTTCGAAAATGATTTTTGAGAAACATTTGCAGTTGTAGCTTTCTCTGTCAACCCTCTAATTTCAGATAATTTAGAGGTGGTAAAATCATATTCTTGCGTATCATAATCGCCCGGAATCCAAAAAGCCGTGTGGTCGCCTGTCATGGCAAATTGGGTTCTTTCTTCTTTGATTACAAAGTAAGTCAGGTTTTTTTGCGAAGGAAATTCATAGCGAAAACCCAAACCGTCATTGAACAAACGAAAACGAATAATCATTTTACGTTCCGTTTCTTTTTGTTCTAAAGTAACAGCTAGTTCGTTATAATTATTTGTTATGGTGGCAACTTCGCCCCAAATAGGCTGCCAATTTTCGTTAACACTGCTTGTTTTTTGATCAACAACCGTAAAATCATTTAGTAATGATTTCTTGTCATTTTTCAACTCAAGACCCAATTTACTGGTTTTAATAACTGCTTTATTTTTATAGGCTAAGGTATAGGTTGGCGTTCCATCGGTTTGTAATGCAAATTCCATTAGCATTTTTCCGTTTGGAGATTGCAACTGTTGTGCTTGTACCGAGCCTAAAAACCATAGACAAAGAACTGTTGTAAAAAAGAATTGCTTCATTTTTAAAAATGTATTTCAAGTTAATGTTATGTTTAAAAACTTGTCGCAAGCCATAACGCAGCCGCAATCACAATTTTTAAACCCGTAAAAACAAAAGTAATTCCTTTTTTATTATTTCAAGTACAAATTTGCTTAATCTGAACTGGAGTGAAAGCAAGTAACTAGGAACGCCAATTTCTTTTCAAGGAAAGTTACCATTTGGCTTGACCGCAAAAAAACTATCATTATTCACGGCAAATACATTTTTATAAACCCATAGCTTCATAAGTCGCTTACAAATCCGTAAATTTGTAGCTTATTCAATGACATGTTAGAAAAAGAAGTAATCAATTTCGAAAAAACCGCTTTAGTTGGTATCGTAACTCAAAATCAGAGTGAAGAAAAGTTAAACGAATACCTAGACGAATTAGAGTTTTTAACCTACACCGCTGGTGGAGAGGTAATCAAGCGCTTTTCGCAAAAAATGGAGCGCCCTAATCCCAAAACGTTTGTAGGAACTGGAAAAATAGAAGAAATTCACCTTTTTGTAAAAGAAAATGGGATTTCGACCCTAGTTTTTGACGACGAATTATCGCCGTCACAGCAAAAAAATATATCCAAGATTATCACCGAATGTAAAATTCTAGATCGTACCCACCTTATTCTAGACATTTTTGCACAACGTGCCGAAACCTCTTATGCCCGTACCCAAGTAGAACTGGCGCAATGTATTTATATGTTGCCACGTTTGTCCGGATTATGGACCCACTTAGAGCGACAAAAAGGGGGAATTGGAATGCGCGGACCTGGTGAAACCGAGATTGAAACCGACCGTCGTATTGTGCGTGACCGTATAGCCTTGCTTAAAGACAAAATCAAAACCATCGACAAACAAATGGGCGTGCAACGCAGCAACCGCGGTGCTATGGTACGTGTGGCACTAGTTGGATATACCAATGTTGGTAAATCTACTTTGATGAATGCCGTGGGCAAAAGTGATGTTTTTGTAGAGAACAAACTCTTTGCAACACTAGACACCACCGTAAGGAAAGTAGTCATTAAGAACCTGCCTTTCCTGCTTTCGGATACCGTAGGATTCATCAGAAAATTGCCTACGCAGTTGGTTGATTCCTTTAAAAGTACGCTTGATGAGGTACGCGAGGCCGATTTATTGCTGCACGTAGTCGATATTTCGCATCCAGATTTTGAAGACCATATCGAGTCGGTAAATCAAACCTTACAAGACATCAAGGCGCATGACAAACCGGTGATCATGGTGTTCAACAAAATTGACGCCTACAAACCGTTAGTCATTGACGAAGACGATTTGATGACCGAAAAAACGCCAAGACACTTCACGCTAGAGGAATGGAAAGCCACTTGGATGAGTAGAGTAGGAGAGCAAAACGCTTTGTTTATTTCGGCCACACACAAAGAAAATTTCGAAGAATTTAGAGAACGCGTGTACGAGTCTGTGCGCCAGATACACATAACCCGTTTCCCGTACAACAAGTTTTTGTACCCAGATTACAATGACGCTATCGAGAAAGACGAGGAACAAGAACATGAAACCGAAATAGAATAATCGTTTCACAACCTTATACCAAATCCCTTTTGAATTTCAAGAGGGATTTTTTTTGGGCATGCCCCAGCTTTCACTAGCGTTGCAGCTGCGTCAGGCTGTTCGCTATATCTTTTTATACTTTTTAGGCTAGTAGCCTTCAAAAGGCTACTAGCCTAAAAAGTATAAAAAGGATGCCGCTTCCATCCTTCATGCGGGGCTTGGCGGTAATTATTGACGTTTAGGATTTTTAGACTATTTGTAAGAAAAAATTAATACATTTGAGTGCGTTACGCCACTGAGAAGCCAAGATATACAAGTGGTATTTTAGTTCCCAAAGAAAAAGAAAAGAAATATGAAAAAATTCAAACTCATTTTACTACTACTTTTATTATCAAATTTTAATTCATTTGCATGTTTAAATGGTGAATCAAAGCTATTAAAAAATGGTAATTATCTTTATATGGATCAAAATCATAGATTGCCATTTGGGCATAATTTTTTTGTTTACCATTTTGAAAAAACGAGTTTCGAATTAGATAGTCTTTACACCAAGACCAAAGATATTGCCTATTTATCCGATAAAGGTTTAATTTTAATATTGCAGAAAAAGTACAAAGAAGCTCTTCAATTGTATTTTAGTATTGAAAAAACGAATCCCAATAGATATTCCACAGCATCAAATATTGGAACTATTTATGAATTAATAGGTGAAAATGAAAAAGCTTTGAAATGGATAAATAAATCGATAAAAATAAATCCTAAAGCACACAAAGAATCAGAATGGTTACATTCAAAAATACTTGAAGCTAAAATTACTTTATAAATCAATTTATTTTCAACTAAATGAAAGATTGTCATTTATCAAACCAAAAGAAAAAATA
>NZ_QKNZ01000045.1:0-61112 GCF_014156605.1 Flavobacterium sp. SOK18b | reverse complement strand
ATCAACAAGTGAAAACACAACCTTTTGATTATTACGCTGTCATAACTTTTGCGTAAAAAGCAAAAAGCCTTGATTTTAAACAAATCAAAGCTTTTTATAAAATCAATATGTTAGATAAATCAATATTTCAACTTAATAACATATTACTATTGTAAATCTAATTTCACATTATTTACTTTTTAAAAAATGATTTAATAAAAAAGCGGTAGAGCTATCATGACTTTTAACCTCTTTTGTGATAATCTCCGCTAAAATAGAATTTGCCAATTGTTTACCGAGTTCAACACCCCATTGATCAAAACTAAATATATTCCAAACAATACCTTGAACAAAAATTTTGTGTTCATATAAAGCGATCAATGAACCCAAAGTATGTGGGGTTAATTTTTGAATCAAAATTGTATTTGTAGGTTTGTTACCTGAGAAAATTTTATAGGGTAATAGGAATTCTGCTTTCTCAACTGGTATCCCTTGAAGATCAAATTCCTTTTGAACTTGTGTTGCTGATTTACCATGCATCAGAGCTTCAGTTTGCGCAAAGAAATTAGACATTAACTTATCATGATGATTGTTATCTCCATATAAAGGAGTAACAAATCCTATGAAATCAGCTGGAATTAATTTTGTCCCTTGATGTATCAACTGAAAAAAAGCATGTTGCGCATTAGTACCTGGTTCACCCCAAATGATTGTACCTGTTTGATAATTAACAGGTTTCCCATCTCGACCAACACTTTTACCATTACTTTCCATGGTGCCCTGCTGCAAGTAAGGTGCAAATTTTTGCAAGTACTGGGTGTAAGGAATTAAAGCTTCACTTTCAGCACCAAAGAAATTATTATACCAAACACTCAACATCGCCAATATAACAGGCATGTTTTTATCAAAATCAGCTGTCTTAAAATGCTCGTCCATTTCATTAGCACCTTTCAACAAACTATTAAAATTATCATACCCTATTGACAAGCTGATAGTAAGACCTACTGCACTCCACAAAGAGAAACGACCGCCAACCCAATCCCACATTGGAAAAACGTTGCTGGCATCTATTCCAAAAGCAGTTACTTTCTCAAGGTTAGTTGAAACTGCAACAAAATGCTTGGCAACATCTTCTTGTTTTGCTGATTTTAGAAACCAATCTTTAATCGTTTCTGAATTCGTTAAAGTTTCCTGCGTGGTAAATGTTTTTGAAACAATTACAAAAAGCGTTGTCTCAGGATTTAATTTTTTTAGGATCTCTTGAACATGATCACCATCGACGTTTGAAACAAAATGAACGTTAAGATGGTTTTTATAAAACTGAAGTGCCTCGACTACCATTGCTGGTCCCAAATCTGATCCTCCTATTCCTATATTTACGATATCTGTAAAAGGCTTTCCTGTATAACCAGTTCTTATACCCGAAACGACTTCGTTTGTAAATCCTTTTATTTTATTTTTTACTTCATATACTTCGGGCATTACATTTATCCCATCTACATTGACCACTGCAGATTCAACAGCACGCAAAGCAGTATGAAGCACGGCTCTACTCTCGGTTTTATTAATCACTGTACCATCAAAATAATCAGCAATAGCAGCTTTAAGTTCAACTTCATTTGCTAATTCTACTAACAACTGAACTGTTTCCTCATCAATGATATTTTTTGAGTAATCTATTAAAAAATCATTCCATTGAATATTCAATTTTTCAGTTCTTGCTGGATCTGACTCGAACAAATCTTGAATTGTTGCCTTTTGCATAGTTTGAAAGTGCAATTCTAGTTTTTTCCAAGCATTAGTATTTGTTGGATTAATTGTATCTAAAGCCATTTAAAATGTATTTTTTAGTTGTAATAAAATTTGGGTAAAAATACTCAAATTAGTTTAATGATTAAAAACCCGATTGTTTCACAAATAGAAGTGCAAAGTATTTTCATTTTTAAAAGCAGATGCTCTCTACCTACTATTAAAATAAAGTACTGTTTGCTTATAAATTTGCAATACTATCCAGTTCTTGTTTCAAAGGAGTTATTTGTTGTAAGAACCTATTTTTATTTGCACCTGTCATGGGCTCGCCAGTAGGCAATTTGAGTCTTAATGCATCAACCTGAACACCATTTTTCCAAAAACGATAACATACGTGAGGACCAGTTGCCAGACCAGTGCTACCCACTAAGCCAATAACTTGTCCTTGAGTAACTCTTTGTCCGCGTCTCACAAGAATTTTAGACATGTGTAAGTACTGAGTAGAAAACGTTCCATTGTGTTTGACTTTTACAAAGTTTCCGTTTCCAGCAGAATAACCACTTTGCTCAACCACTCCACCTGCTGTGGTTGTAATAGGTGTTCCCCTTGGCGCAGCATAGTCCGTACCTTTATGTGCTTTCCAGCGATGCTGAACAGGATGAAATCTACTAGATGAAAAACGAGAAGATATTCTACTAAACTTTATTGGAGATTTGAGAAAGAAATTTTTTAATGTCTTACCCTGTTCGTCATAATAATCTACTTTACCTGATTCTGGATTTTGTGCAAAAGGAAATGCATAAATAAACTTTCCTTTGTATTCAAAAAAAGAAGCCTCGAGTTCCTCTACTCCATCATAAACAGAATCATTGATATACCTCTCCGTAAATGTCAATGCAAAACGATCGCCTTTTTTTAATTTCATAAAATCTATAGAGTACGCATAAATCTTAGTGATTTTACTAGCCAAAGCACCTTCAATTTTAGCATTCCCCAAAGTTTCTGATAAGGATTCTTTCAAGACACCACCTATGGTGCGTCTTTTAATAGTTATGGGTTTTACTTTTTTATACACCGCAATTGCAGTATCTCTAAAATCTACAACATAATAACTCAAATTATCAGGCTGATAAATAAAAACCTGCAAATCATTAGTTTTGTTTTTAGATCTAAGAATAGTATAAGGCCTATTTAGCCGAATTGTCTTAACATTAAAACTATCTTTAACTTTTGCTATAATATCATAAACTTGTCGATTACCAATATTTTGACTCTCCAGCAAAGTCCCAAAGGTATCGCCATCATGAATGGTATCATGTACCACATTAAAATCAGCATATACAAAACCAAACTCACTTTTTTTTGGTTTTGTTATACCCTTAACTGTTTCAACTTTAAGTTCCTCTTGCTTGCATGACACTATTAATATTAGTACAGCAATTATTGTGAATATTTTTTTCAAACTATGTGTTTAAGTTCAACTTACACCTCAACTCCCCAGTTCTCTAATTCTTGACTGCTCCATAATTCTGGGAAAAAAATTCTCTTTTGGTATTTTGGATGCATGTATTTCTTCCAGTCGCTTCCGCCAGTTGCTTCACCATCTCCTTGACCACTTTGATCAATATATTTCTTAGCCGTGTTTAAATGCTGCATCACCCAGGTTATATTAACCGTATAATCATAGTGTCTCATAGCTTTGATTAATTCTGGATTTTGCTGATCTAACTCTGGTAGCTGTTTGAATTTTTGCCAAATATTAATCGTATTGTATTCCTCCATGTAGGCTAAAAATTCTTTTTTGTATTTTTTCTCAAATTCATCTAGCAAATAGGTTTTTTTACCCGTATGATAATCCTTTCCTGCTGCTTGCCAATACAAATGTTCTAGTGCATGCTCATATGGGGTATCTCTATCTATTGTTCCTCTAAATCTATTATCAATAAGGTTAATTAAATCAGTGGATGAAAACTCAATTAATCTATATTGCGCACTTTGAAAACCACTAGCAGGAGTTAATGTATTTCTAAATTTCATGTATTGGTCTACCTCCATACCGTCACCCATAATACTGAAAGAAGTTGTAAGCATGTCAAAATACCTGCTAATTCTCATGACTCTTTCAGTAAAAAACTCAGCATCAATAGCTGGCTGATAGGCAATTTGCTTGATTTCCCAAAGAATCATTTTAAAAATTAACTCATTGACCTGGTGATACATGATGAACACCATTTCATCAGGAAGGGTGGTGCGCTGTGTTTGCAGGCCCAGCAAAGCATCTGTTTGAATATAATCCCAATACGTTATGGGTTTAGACCAAAGCAAACCTTCAAGTTGGGTTTCTACTTTTTGATTAATAGCCTGATATTTTTGCTCAATTTCTTTTAAAATAGTTTCAGAAACCTCTGTATTACTCATTATTTTTTTAATTTAAATGGGCTTTTTAACCCTTTATAAGCATCTAGATCTGCTTTTATAGACCCTACAGCTAAACTAGCTTTTATGCGTAACGGCACTTTATTATTATCATCTGATATCCAGACCGTAACACTTTCTTGTTCCTTAAACACACGTCCTGATTGCACTAAGGGACGAAATATCATGGAGGGAACAACGCCAAATTTAGTGGTTATATTTTCACGACCTATAAATTTTAGCTTGAATTTTGTGGTTTCATCATCAAAAAACATGTCTACAGCTATAGATTCTCCAACATTTAACTTATCAATATTAGGATGATTCCTAAGGTAGTAAAATGTTGACAATATATCCTGAGTGTTTTTCGGAATGTAAAGTGCCTTTTCTGTTTTATGTTTATAATCTTTTACAACTACTTTATTTGAGGATTGATTAAAAAAACCTTCTTGATTTTTTGTGTATCCGCCTTCATCAATTTTTCTAACAAACTGGTATGGATTTCTTGTTTCTTTATCAATATAGCTTTCGTATAAATCATCTACTTTAAAGAAAAATCGTGACATACCTGTAGTGTAGCCTTTCCCAACAATATGAAACGTTTTTTTATTGTTTACATTGGCATCTTTTACTTCAAGAGTAGCATAACCCGCATTGACAATGCCGTAGTGAATTCTGAATTTAAAAAACTCTCCTACTGCGTAGGCATCCTCTTGGGGTGAGGAAAAACCAAAGGTGATACCAATGATACAGAGTACAAGTAATTTTTTCATTTCTTAGTTTATAAATTTATATACTCGTATTACAATTTTTATTCCAAATATATTAAAACAAAAAAACTCAGTCAAATAATGACTGAGTTTTTATGCTATTAACTAACCAAAAAACTATAAACTATGAAATTTATATGAAATTAGGAAGGAAACCACCCCTTCCCTTTTTGCGAGTGCAAAGGTAGCTAACAAATCCAGTTTTATTTACAAAAAATAAAGTTTAACACAACATTTAATAAAAAATAGGTCGATGAATGGTTATTTTTTCACAATATGTAAAAATAATTAACTTTTATAACGTTCCTCGTAATTGCTGTTCTCTTTCAATTGATTCAAATAAGGCTTTAAAGTTTCCAGCACCAAAACCTTTGGCTCCCATTCTTTGAATAATCTCAAAAAACAAGGTTGGCCTATCTTGAACAGGTTTAGTAAAAATTTGCAACAAATATCCATCTTCATCGGCATCGACCATGATGGCTAGTTTTTCGATTTCGTTGATATCTTCTTTCATCATATCCATGTGAGCGCCTAAACGCTCTGGAATAGCTTCATAATAGGCGTGTGGCGGCGCTGATAAGAACTCTACACCTCTTGCTTTTAATTGGCTTACTGTTTTAATAATATCATCTGTTGCAATAGCAATGTGCTGAATTCCTGGCCCACCATAAAAATCAAGGTATTCCTCAATTTGTGATTTTTTCTTTCCTTCGGCAGGCTCGTTGATAGGGAATTTAATTCTTCCGTTTCCGTTTGACATTACTTTACTCATCAAGGCTGAATATTCAGTATTAATTTGTTTGTCATCAAATGAAAGGAAATTAACAAATCCCATCACCTCTTCATAAAACTTTACCCAAGTATTCATTTCGTTCCAACCTACATTTCCTACCATGTGATCTATGTATTTTAATCCTGTTGGTTCTGGGTTGTAATCTGATTTCCATTCTTTGTATCCTGGCAAGAAAATCCCGTTGTAATTTTTTCTTTCTACAAAAATGTGAACCGTTTCACCGTAAGTATAAATCCCTGAGCGAACTACTTGACCAAACTCATCTTCTTCGACAGTTGGCTCCATAAAAGAGCGCGCACCGCGTTTCATGGTTTCTTCGTAAGCACTTGTAGCATCTTCAACCCATAGGGCAGCTACTTTTACACCATCACCATGTTTTTTTAAATGATCATGTAAAGGTGAATCTTGCGTTAATGGCGTAGTTAAAACAATGCGGATTTTATCTTGTTTTAATACATAAGATGTTCTGTCTTTTACACCCGTTTCTAAACCAGCGTAAGCTAATGATTGATATCCAAAAGCTGTCTTGTAATAATGAGCAGATTGTTTTGCATTACCTACATAAAACTCTACGTAATCTGTTCCTAAAAGCGGCAAGAAATCTTGTGCTCCTTCAAATATTTTTTCTAGTCCGTATTCTACTGATTTTACTTCTTTTGACATGGTATTTATTTGTTTTTGAATTCTTTTTTAGATGTTATCAAATAAAAGAATCTGTTTGTTATTTTATTAAAATGGTTTTGAATGTTGTACTCCTAGCCCTGATGGAAGCGGCATCCTTTTTCTGGTCTCGTTTTTTTTACGAGACCAGAAAAAGATATAGCGTACAGCAGGAAATAGCTCCTGAAATCCAAGGTGAAAACTTATTTATTCGACCCAAGATTTATAATATTGACCATCGTCTAATCCCATGGCTTCCTCAGTAACCATCAACGGTCGGAAAGTATCTACCATTACGGCTAACTCTTCGGTTCCGGTATGACCAATACTGCGCTCCATAGCGCCTGGTGCTGGACCGTGCGGAATGCCTTTTGGGTGCAGCGTTATGTGTCCTTGCTCTATGTTATTACGGCTCATGAAATCACCATCTACATAATACAAGACCTCATCACTATCAATATTACTGTGATTGTAAGGTGCCGGAATTGATTTTGGGTGGTAATCATACAATCTTGGTACGAATGAACACACTACAAAAGTGGCAGTTTCAAAAGTTTGATGTACTGGTGGCGGTTGATGTACTCGTCCTGTAATGGGCTCGAAATTGTGAATGCTAAAGCCATACGGAAAATTATAACCGTCCCAACCTACTACGTCAAAAGGATGTGTGGCATACACTACTTCGTGCATCATACCTTCTTTTTTGATTTTGATAAGGAAATCTCCTTTTTCGTCATGCGTTTCTAACTCGTTAGGCAAAATAAAATCACGCTCGCAAAAAGGAGAATGCTCTAAGTGCTGACCCGATTCGTTTTTATAACGTTTTGGAGTATAAAATGGAGCAAATGATTCTACGTAGAACAAACGGTTATCATCGGTATCAAACTCAATTTGATATATAATTCCGCGTGGAATAATTAGATAATCTCCATACTCAAAAGGAATGTTTCCTAACATCGTACGCAATTTTCCTTTTCCTTTGTGGATGAAAATCATTTCATCGGCATCGGCATTTTTATAGAAATACGTTGTTAAAGATTTTTTGGGCGCTGCTAAACCGATGGTGCAATCTTTATTGACTAATAACGCTTTGCGGCTATCTAAAAAGTCATCTTCGGGTTTCAGTTCAAATCCTTTTAGCAACAACGATTTGATGTTTTTACCAATGGCTATTTTAGGTTCAACCGAATATGATTTGAGAATTTCTTTGACTTGTGTTGGACGGTGCACATGGTAAGATAAAGAGGCATGTCCATGAAAACCTTCGGTTCCAAACAATTGTTCGTAATAAAAACCTCCATTCGGTTTTTCGAATTGTATGTGTCTTTTTTGCGGGAAAGTCCCTAGTTTATGATATAGTGGCATAATTTTTTGTTTAAAAAAGGTGTAATTAATTACAGCGGTAACGCTTTGTTTTTTTTTCTAAATCAAAAATTGATTCGCTACTCCGGATTTCTCTTGATTAGGAATTGTAAATGCGCTAATAAACCTGTCCAATTTGCTTTCATTATCACAAATATCGTAATTATTTTTGAATTAATTTAAGTTTAAAATAAAAAGCCTATGCTAAACCAGGTAAAACCTTTAGCAAGCTCAGGAGACCATGTATACTTGATTTCTGCAGGACCTATGATTGTTTCCATACCATATCCAACTGCATATCCTGAATATTTTGGAATCGAAATCCAGTTGCCTGTTTCAAAGATACGATCACTAATATTAGCAAAATTTGCCGAAAAATTAAGGTGATTCTTTTTCAAGAACTCATAATCAATAGTAGCTGTAGATTTGATGTAACTATTTCCAGCAACACTCAAATGGTCGTACCCATACAAATATTTAAAATTATTTATCATATTGAAACCATAACCACCTAAAATAAAATTGAAAAAAGTAACGCTTTGTTGACCAAAAGAGAAACCAGCATCTGTTTGGAACTTTACAGTAGTGTTTTTAAACAAAGTCGCTGCTACTCCAAAATCACCTTTTGTAATAGAATAAGGTTGGAAATCCCCCGTATAGTTTGACGAAGCTACATAGGTTTGAATATCACCTGAAAAATACCAACCTTTTTTAGGGAAATATTTATTATCAAAAGAATCCGCTTTTAAATACCCAAAAAGACTTACGTAATTGCTATTGTCTATAATAGGGTCTACGTTAGCCAGTGTTTCTGATTTTATTTTTAAATATTTCAATTCTACACCACCACCAATCAAAAATTTTTGAACAAACAAAGATTGAAAATACACTTGATTTGTCAAGTCAGTAAAATCAACGTTGATGGAATTGAGACTAGGATTGTTTGCCGTAATTGGGCTTATTTCATTAGACACATTTCTACTAAATTGATTGTAAAAAGACTTAAATCCAAGACTTAAATTAAAACCATTCTCTATGTAGTAATCAAAATTATATCTAATATTATCTCCTAAAACAATGTCTAAAGATGCTACATCATTTTTTAAGAGGGCTTTTTTACGTGTTAAATTTATCAAGACACCACTCTTGAATAGATCATCATAATGCAAGCCGAACTTTAAATAGGTTTTAGTTGGATTTTCCTTTAGATCTAAATTCAAGTTTACTTTATCTTCATTAGCCTCTAAGGAATAGGATATCGCACTAAAATTTTGTGTGGCATTGATATTATTGATACCGCGTAACAAATCATTATAACACGTTTTTGCTCCTGGCTTAAAACGCAATTTTCCAATGACATACTCTTTTGTATAATTATCCAATTTACCGCTATTGATTTTGCCTATATACAAACTATCTGATTGTGGTACTAGCTTTGGTTTATAATAAGGCTTAGCTGGATTTACAAGTTTTTTAATTTGATCCAATACCACAATTGCAGCTTCTTCTCCTTTTCGAATAATCTCTTTTCCTTTATCAAAGGAGACTACTCCATATTGCGAAATATCCGGTTTTATATAAATATCTGTATCAGAAACACTTCTTTTCATCCTTTCAATAGACTGTAAACCTGTAATTTGAACCAGAATTTTTGTTGCGTCTTTAAGTTGGTTACGGTCCAGTAATCCATCCTGCACATCAACACCTATGACAATATCAGCACCTAATTTGCGTACTTCCTCAATAGGGTAATTATTAACCACACCACCATCTACAAGAATTTTTCCGTCAATTTCAACAGGAGCAAATAAGGATGGAAAAGCCGAGCTAGCGATCATGGCTTGCGCCAAATTGCCTTTGTTTAAGAGTACCTCTTCGCCAGTTTCAATGTTGGTCCCAATACATAAAAAAGGAATTGGCAGTTTGTTGAAATCTTGCACGTGTCGGACGTTTCTTGTGATTCTGCTCAATAAATTGTAATTGTACATTCCCTTTGACAAAGCTTCAGGAATTCCAATTTTCAATTTATTAAATGGCAAGATCAAAGCATATAATTCATTGTTTCGTCGTTCGTAAAAATTCTTTGAAGATCTGGGTATAAAATCATTGATCAGCTCATTGAAGTTTGTCGCCTGGAAGATAGAATCAATTTGAGTTGCCGTATATCCTGATGCATAAAGACCGCCTATTACTGCACCCATGCTGGTACCGCCAATGTAATCAATCTTAACCCCTGCTTCTTCGAGCACTTTTAAAACCCCAATATGAGCAAAACCTTTAGCGCCACCTCCACTTAAAACCAAACCTATTTTAGGTCTTTTTTGTTCTTGTGCAACTGTAGTTTGCGATCCTAATAAAAAAGAAAATAAACAAAAGAGTACTGCTGGAAGAACTGTTGCAGGTATTTCTTTAAAGCCCCAGATAGCAGTGAAAAGCCGAGATGCAAAAAAAGCTATTTTTTCATGAAAGGAAAGAGCGACCGCAGGAGCTCCTTTGCTTTTATTAGAAAAAAAGCTTTTTTGCGGAGCGCTTGAAACGGATAGCTGGAATTGGCTCATAGAAAAACACTATTTGTTGTTGTAAAATTCGGAAATTTTTTTGGCTTTTGAACTACCTACAACGTCTGAAATTTCTTTTTCTGTGGCTAATTTTAATCTTTTAACACTTTTAAAATGCTGAATCAAGGACAACATTGTTTTTTCGCCAATACCTGGTATGGATTCTATAGATGAATTGAGCGCTGCTTTACTGCGTTTGTCTCTATGATGCGTAATCCCAAAACGGTGGGCTTCGTTACGTAATTGTTGAATAACTTTGAGCGTTTCAGATTTTTTGTCTAGGTATAACGGAATAGAATCTCCGGGATAGAACAATTCTTCCAGCCTTTTGGCAATGCCAATAATAGCAATTTTACCGCGTAAACCCAACTCATCAATACTCTTTAAAGCTGATGACAACTGCCCTTTTCCACCATCAATAATGATTAAGTTAGGTAAGGGTTGATTTTCATCCAATAGTCGTTTGTAGCGTCTGTAAACCACCTCAGTCATAGAGGCAAAATCGTCAGGCCCTTCGACAGTTTTGATGTTAAAATGGCGGTAATCTTTTTTGCTAGGTTTACCATCTTTGAAAACTACGCATGCTGATACTGGATTTGTACCTTGAATATTAGAATTATCAAAACACTCAACATGCCTAGGTTCTACGGGCAAGCGTAAATCTTTTTGCATTTGTGCCATGATCCTATTGGTATGCCTGTCTGGATCTACAATTTGTAGTTGTTTGAGTTGTTCTATTCGATAAAACTTAGCGTTACGGATGGATAAATCTAAAATTTGCTTTTTATCCCCAAGTTGTGGAACGGTTATTTTTATGTTTTCACCCAGATCTACTGGAAACGGCACAATTATTTCACGAGATAACAACTGAAAACGCTCTCTTAATTCGATTATAGCCAATTCGAGTAGCTCTTCGTCAGGCTCATCTAATTTTTTCTTGATTTCCATGGTGTGTGACCTAATAATGGAGCCATGTGAAATTTGTAAAAAGTTGACATAAGCAGCCGCCTCATCAGACACAATAGAAAAAACATCAATATTGGTGATTTTAGGATTTACAACAGTAGAACGCGATTGATAATTTTCTAAAACCTCTATTTTTTCTTTGATTTTTTGCGCCTCTTCAAAATGCATTTCGGCAGCTAATTTTGTCATGACACGCTTGAAATCCTTCATGCTCTCCTTAAAATTTCCTTTCAGAATTTCACGAATGGCATCTACTTGTTTCTGGTAGTTTTCAATAGTTTCATGACCTTCACATGGCCCCATACAGTTGCCAATATGATACTCTAGACATACCTTAAATTTTCCACTCTCAATATTGTTCTTGCTTAAATCATAATTACAAGTACGCAGCGGATACAATTCTTTAATAAGCTCTAAAATCGTACTTACTGTTTTGAAACTGGTATATGGTCCAAAATATTCCGATCCATCTTTAACCATCCTACGTGTAGCAAAAATGCGTGAAAATGGTTCTTTCTTGATACACAACCACGGATAACTTTTATCATCACGAAGCAACACATTATAACGAGGTTGCAACGTTTTTATCAAATTATTTTCTAACAAAAGTGCATCCGTTTCAGTAGGAACCACAATATGTTTTATGGTCACAATCTTCTTTACCAACACATTGGTTTTAGCAGTATCGTGAATTTTATAAAAATAGGAAGAAACTCTTTTCTTTAGATTTTTGGCTTTGCCCACATACAAAATTTTTCCCTCTTTGTCGTAATATTGGTATACGCCGGGATTGTCTGGTAAGGTTTGTATTTGTAGGGCTAGAGCTGTTGGATTCATGTAACAAAGTTAACTTCTAAAATTACGAAATACAAATCAATGCTAGCGAATTGTTTCTTGCAAAATATTTAGCCTAATTCTTGGTTGTAATTCGTTATTATGCTTATTTTTATCTTTTCAAGAACTTATGATAAAAAGCAATACTACTCCTATTGTGCTTTTTGGCGAAAGCATATATCCTGGCGAAAGCAAAACAATAAATGTTGAAATTGCCCGACTGCACACCACTACAAAATTAACCATCCCTGTAATTGTAAGGCGTTCAAAAATAGAGGGTCCAGTAGTTTTATTCTCTGCTGGTATTCATGGTGACGAAATAAATGGTGTTGAAATCGTACGACAACTTATTCATAAAAAAATAAACAAACCAAAAAGAGGCACTATAATTTGTATTCCTATCATTAACGTGTACGGATTTGTTAATAAATCTAGAGAATTTCCAGATGGCAGGGATTTGAACCGTGTTTTTCCTGGAAGTAAAACGGGTTCTTTGGCCAGCCGATTTGCCTTTCATATTCTATCCCAAATCATGCCTGTTGTACAATATGCCGTTGATTTTCATGCTGGTGGAGCTAGTCGATTCAACGCACCACAAATTAGAATAGCACACAACAATGCTGATTTAAAAATTCTTGCCGATGTTTTTAATGCCCCTTTCACCTTATATTCCAGAAATATAATGGGATCTTTTAGGAGTTCCAGCGAAAGGATGGACGTAAAAATGTTACTATTTGAAGGTGGAAAATCACTAGATATTAATAATGATATTGCTGAAGAAGGCATCAATGGAGCGAAGAGACTGCTTAAACATCTCGACATGCTAGATTTAAAACATACAGCAATACAACAAAAAACCAACACGATTTATATTGAAAAATCGGGCTGGATACGTGCCAAATGTTCTGGTTTGTTGCATGATTATAATTCAATAGGTAAATTTGTAACAAAAGGAACCATTCTTGCCACAATAACTGATCCCTACGGAAAGTTTGAACGAAAAGTAAAAGCACCTAACGACGGTTATATTATCAATGCAAATCATTCCCCGATAGTTTACGAGGGCGATGCCATTTATCATTTGTCGAATGCTCTTGGCGAAGAAGGAGAATAAAATTATTAAAATGAATAAAACAGAGTTACGACAAAAATACAAAGCCTTACGAAATTCTTTATCTGAAAATGAAATAGAGGAAATGAGTTTGGCTGTTGCCAATAAAATAATCAAACTTCCTATTTGGGAGAAAAACTACTTCCATATTTTTTTACCCATAACTGAACAAAAAGAAATCAATACCGAATTCATTCTTCATATATTATCTGGAAAAGATAAGGAAATTATTGTGTCCAAAGCTGATTTCGAAACCCGCAAAATGACTCATTTTTTGCTTACTGACAATACAAAAATTAAGAAAAACAAATACAACATTCCAGAACCTGTAGATGGAATTGAAGTTCCCTCAACTAAAATTGATGTTGTTTTTGTACCGCTATTAGCTTTTGATAAAAGCGGGCATCGCGTAGGCTACGGAAAAGGATTTTATGATAAATTTCTCTCTGAATGCAAACCAGATGTAATCAAGATTGGACTGTCTTTTTTTGAACCTGAAGAAAGTATAGAAGGTGTTTTTGAAGGCGACATACAACTGGATTATTGTGTCACCCCAAATGAGGTGCACTCGTTTTAATTTTTAAATCGTTACTTTGCCAATAGATAAAAATCATAAATAAGTTATGAGAACATTTAAAAATTCAAGATTTGCCGTAAGCGTAATGGTTATTCTATTTGCAGTTTCATTTTCAAACTGTAGCATCCATACTGGAACCAGCAGATCAACATATAAAGCGAAAACCCTTCCACCAGGACAAGCTAAAAAAATATATGGCGGAAAAAGTGCTAAACGTTACGCACCCGGACAAAATAAAAATTAATAAAAAAGACCTGTTCAAAATTGAACAGGTCTTTTTTTATAGTGTGAATAACATTAAATCTAACTGTTATGAAATGCTTTTTTATTGAAAAAAATCAAGATTCCAACTCCTGTTGAAATTGCCATATCAGCAACATTGAATATAGCGTTGAAAAAAGTAAATTCTTTTCCGCCCCAAATTGGCAACCAATCAGGCAAATTTCCATGCCAAAAAGGGAAATAAAGCATGTCTACTACTTTTCCGTGAAACCAAGTTCCATAAGGTTGATCCGAAAACATAGTAGCCAATTGTTGTTGACTGTCATTGAAAATTACGCCATAAAAAACAGAGTCGATAATGTTTCCAAAAGCACCAACAAGAATTAAAGAAATGGCAACAATCAGATAATCTGAACTCTTCTTTTTTACAGAATCCCACAACCAATAGCCTATACCACCAACAGCACCAATTCTAAAAAGAGTTAAAAACAATTTTCCATACGCTCCTGGAATTTGAACTCCCCAAGCCATCCCTTCATTTTCAATGAATAGAATTTTGAACCAATTGAACACTTCCACTTCTTCCCCTAAAACAAAATTAGTTTTAATGTAAATTTTAGAAACTTGATCAACAATCAATAAGATAAAAATAAGGAGATACGCTTTTCGTAATGTCATTTTATAAATTTTAATGGCGCAAAAATAACAATTTAATCAAAAAAAACGCTCCCAATGGAGCGTTAAATCTTGTTTAACAAGAGGTTTATCGTTGCAAGTTCTTTGCTTCAATACTCATTGTTGCATGAGGAACGATTTTTAATCTTTCTTTCCCGATTAATTTACCAGTTACTTTACAAACTCCGTAAGTCTTATTTTCAACACGGAAAAGTGCGTTTTTTAAATCTCGAATAAATTTCTCTTGACGAATTGCCAATTGTGAATTTGCTTCTTTAGACATGGTTTCGCTTCCTTCTTCAAAAGCTTTGAATGTAGGCGAAGTATCATCTGTTCCGTTATTTAAATCATTCATGTAAGCACTTTTGATCAAATCTAAATCAGCTTGTGCTTTTTGAATTTTATTGAGTATTAACTCTTTGAACTCTGCTAAATCAGCGTCAGAGTATCGTGTAGCTTCATCTACCATCGTATTTTATTTTGAAATTAATATCATTGTTTTTATCTCGTCAAATTCTATTTCTGTACCTTCTTTTAAATCATCTACAAAAACTAAATCGTGTGTTAATGTTTCTGATTTTATGTATGCTTCATTTTTCAAGATAGCCTCTTCTAAAATTCCATTTCGCTTTAATTGCACTTTAATCGTATCCGTTACTTCAAATCCTGAATCTTTACGGATGTTTTGAATTCTGTTTACTAATTCTCTTGCAATCCCCTCTTGTCTTAATTCGTCTGATATTGTAATGTCAAGTGCAACAGTAATTCCATTTGAATTTGCTACTAACCAGCCCTCAATATCTTGTGAAGTAATCTCCACATCTTCTAAGGTTAAAGTTACGGAATTTCCTGCAATTACAATATCCAAGCTTCCTTCTTTATCTAACTGGGCAATTTGCTCTTTAGAAAAACCCTGTATCTCTTTGGAAATCAATCCCATATCTTTACCAAAACGAGGTCCAAGTGCCTTAAAATTTGGTTTAATTTGCTTCACCAAAACTCCTGAGGCATCATCAAGAAGTACAATTTCTTTCACGTTTACCTCTGCTTTTATTAGGTCAGATACGGCCTCAATTTCAGCTCTTTGATTATCGTCAAGTACTGGAATCATTACCTTTTGCAAAGGTTGACGCACCTTAATCATTTCCTTTTTACGTAGTGATAAAACTAAGGATGAAATGGTTTGTGCCTTCTGCATTTTACTCTCTAACGACTTATTAACAAAGTTTTCAACGTATTTTGGAAACTCCGCCAAATGTACACTCTCGAACGTTTCAGATTGTGTTGCCTGCGTTAAATCTCTGTAAAGTTTATCCATGAAAAATGGAGCAATAGCCGCACCTAATTTACTTACCGTTAACAAACAAGTGTATAATGTTTGGTAAGCAGCAATTTTATCTTGCGCGTACTCGCCTTTCCAGAAACGTCTTCTGCACAAACGAACGTACCAGTTACTCAAGTTTTCCTGAACAAATTCAGATATGGCTCTTGCTGCTTTAGTAGGCTCATAATCTGCATAAAAGCCATCCACTTCCTTAATTAAAGTATTCAGTTCCGATATAATCCATTGATCAATTTCAGGTCTTTCTTGTACTGGAATTTCCGCTTCAGCGTATGTAAAACCATCAATATTAGCATATAAACTAAAGAATGAATAGGTATTGTATAAAGTACCAAAGAATTTTCTTCGCACCTCAGCAATTCCTTCCAAGTCAAACTTCAAGTTATCCCAAGGATTAGCATTTGAGATCATGTACCAGCGCGTAGCATCTGGTCCGTACTCTTTTAAAGTTTCAAAAGGGTCTGCAGCATTGCCCAAACGTTTGGACATTTTTTGTCCGTTTTTGTCTAAAACCAATCCGTTTGAAACTACATTTTTATAGGCCACTTTATCAAAAACTAAAGTACCAATAGCGTGCAAAGTATAAAACCATCCACGGGTTTGATCCACACCTTCAGCAATAAAATCAGCTGGGAAATCTTGGTTTTGATCTATTTTTTCTTTGTTTTCAAAAGGATAATGCCATTGTGCATACGGCATAGAACCTGAATCGAACCAAACATCAATTAAGTCGGTTTCGCGTGTCATTGGTTTACCCGATGCCGAAACCAACGTAATTTCATCGACTACATTTTTATGTAAATCAATCAAATCATAGTTTTCCTCGCTCATGTTTCCAATTTCAAAACCTTTAAAAGGATTTTCTTTTTGAAAACCAGCAGCGATTGATTTTTCTATTTCGTTGTACAATTCTTCAACAGAACCGATTAAAACTTCCTCTAGTTTATCCTCAGTTCTCCAAATTGGTAATGGGATTCCCCAATATCTAGAACGGGATAAATTCCAGTCGTTAGCGTTTTTCAACCAGTTCCCAAAACGACCTTCTCCAGTTGCTTTTGGCTTCCAGTTGATGGTTTCGTTTAGGTCAAACATTCTGTCTTTAACCTCTGATATTTTGATAAACCAAGAATCCAAAGGATAGTACAAAATAGGCTTGTCGGTTCTCCAGCAATGTGGGTAACTGTGCACGTATTTCTCTACTTTGAACGCTTTGTTTTCTTCTTTTAATTGAATCGCAATTTCTACATCAACGGAACGCTCTGGAGCTTCACCTTCGTTGTAATATTCGTTTTTTACATACTTGCCTGAGTAACCACCAAGTCCTTGTACAAAACGTCCTTGCAAGTCTACTAATGGAACCGGAATTCCGTTTTCATCAAGCACTAATAATGGTGGCACTTCTGGTGTAGCTTCTTTGGCTACTTTAGCATCATCAGCACCAAAAGTTGGCGAAGTATGAACAATTCCAGTACCATCTTCGGTAGTAACAAAATCTCCTAAAATCACTCTAAAAGCGTTTTCAGCATTTTGATACGGCAATACCAATGGCATTAATTGTTCGTATTGAATGTTGACTAAATCAGCTCCTTTACACGTTGCAGTTATAAAGAATGGGATTTTTTTATCGTCTTCTTTGTAATTCAGTAATTCGCTTTCCTCTTGTACTTCTGTATATTTTCCAGCAAATTGTTTGTTTACCAATGCCTTTGCTAAAATTACATTGACAGGTTTAAACGTATATTGATTGTAGGTGCTTACTACAACATAGTCAATTTTAGGACCAACGGTAAGCGCGGTGTTACTTGGTAAAGTCCACGGTGTAGTGGTCCAAGCTAGGAAAAAAGTATCTTCAAAAAGATGCCCTATTTCAAAAATGCGTTGCAAGTCTGACAGGCTTTCTTCAAGAACTTTAAATTGTGCCACAACTGTAGTATCCGTTACATCACGGTAACTTCCTGGCTGATTGACCTCGTGTGAGGACAATCCTGTTCCTGCTTTTGGAGAATACGGCTGAATAGTATAGCCTTTGTACATCAAATCCTTGTTGTAGATTTGTTTTAAAATCCACCAAACGGTTTCCATGTATTTTGGTTTGTAGGTCACATACGGATCTTCCATATCTACCCAGTACCCCATTTTTTCGGTCAAATCATTCCATACATCCGTATAGCGCATAACAGTTCTTTTACACGCTTCGTTGTATTCTTCGATAGAAATGGTTTTTCCAATATCTTCTTTGGTAATTCCTAGTTCTTTCTCGGTACCTAATTCTACAGGTAAACCGTGCGTATCCCAACCGGCTTTACGCTTTACTTGGAACCCTTTTTGAGTTTTATAACGGCAAAAAATATCTTTAATAGCACGCGCCATCACGTGGTGAATTCCTGGTAATCCATTTGCTGAAGGCGGACCTTCAAAAAATACGAACGGTTGATTGCCTTCGCGAGTGGTTACACTCTTTTCAAATATAGTTTCTTTCTTCCAAAAAGCAAGTACTTCTGACGCCACTGTTGGCAAGTCAAGTCCTTTGTATTCAGTAAATTTTGTGCTCATTTTATCCTTTTCTTTAATCGAAATGCGAAAGTAGTAAATTAAAGTTGAAAGTTGAAAGTCGTAGGTCGAAAGTTACGCTTTAAGCCAAAATCGATTTACTAGCATTTTGTCAAAGAGATAAAAACACTTTTATTCATCTCCTTCTAATTCAAAAAAATCATTGACTGGTTTGCCAAACAATTTTGATAATTTCAGCGCTAAAACGGTTGAAGGCACAAACCGATTGGTCTCGATAGAATTGATAGTTTGCCTAGAAACGCCTATTCTTTCTGCTAATTCTTCTTGCGTAATATTCAGAATGGCTCGCTCTATTTTTAGTCTATTCTTCACTACAGCCCTTTTTTAAATTGTTACAATTCAACAATATGACAACGAAGAAAATTTCTAGAAAAGTGTTATTTTCTTGTGTTATTTATCAAGTTACGATATTCTAAAAATAACAGCATGACAAGAATTATGTATCCTACTGCTTTAATCCACTTGCTAATATTGTAATCCGTAAATAATTGTAACGAAAAAATAGTTATAGAGATCAAAATTAAAATTAGTTTCAGATACTTCATTTTTTTGTTTTTATATAGTTTAACACCTTCATTTTTATCATTTATTTTATGTCGCCTTACTGTTTCGTTTGTAGTACCATAAAATTTAGCGGTTATGTCTAGATTTACATAAAGAACAACAAACTATAATAAAAGTCAAATCTATTCGCATTTTGCAAAAGAGATAGAAACGCTTTTATTCATCTCCTTCTAATTCTAATTTTAGTAACTTTTTTAGCTTGTTTAAGTCAATTTCGTTACTGTTTCCAATTTCTACGAAATATTTTGTTTGCCACTTTTGAGTTTTTTGCGCTTGTTTATTTTCTGTTACGCTCCAATTTGGATAAACTCTAATTCCAAGTTTTCCTTTCCCTTTGGGGCTTGTCAAAATTCTATTTTCGCTCAAAACTGTTTTGTTGAAAATAAAAACTCCAAACCTTTCTGCTTGTCGCGTAGCAATGAAGTAAAATTCGAAATAATCGTCAACATTATGCGGTTCTGTTATACCCTTTTCATTTCGTTTCCAAATTGATACAAATTGCCCCGTTTTGGTTGGTGTAATTTTCGCCATTCTGAATTTCACTTTTTGTTTATTAAGTTCAAAATTATGAGCGAAATACTCTTGACTTTCTTTTTCAATTTCTAGGTTTTCAAGTTGGATTCCGCAAACTTTAAATATGGAATTATTTAAAAGTTGTATTTCAGAAAATATGTTACTGGAATTTGTCAATTTTGGTACTATTAATTTTCTATTAAGTTTTATTTTTCTTCGTAAAGAGGCAATGACAGTAATTTTCCTGGCACTGCAGCTGGCTGCAAATCATTGCTAATGGGCAAAGTAATCTCAACTGCACTCGATTGTACAAAGTAGCTAATTTTTGCGGGCACGGATTACAAATCCGCGCTAGCGGATCGATGCCTTTAAGCCTTTATTAATGGATAAATTGTCTTTAACTTTTTTATGTTTAGCTCTTTAAAATTTACTTCTAATACTTTATCAATTTTTGTAGAGAAAAAAGAACTTATAAAAATAACTTTTTTCTCTGTCGTTATGATTTCGGCATAGTAATAATCTTCAAATGGAAAGCTTCTAGTTGCACTATCTACGAACCTGTTAGGAGTCATAAAAAATGTTATTTCTTTTATGTTAGTTGTTGGTATAAACTCCTCTTCATTTTTAACAATCTTTGTTATTCCGGTTTCATCAATTTTATAAATAATTCCTTTGCTCTTGATATAATGGTTCAAATGGATAATAGCTATGGGAATAAAAAATAAAATTAAATATGGTAATGAGAATATTAATATCTCTCTTTTTTCGAGTGGTATTTCGGCATATATTAATAAACCAATATATAAAAAAGTTACTACTAGTAATGAAGACAATAACTTCAATTGATTCCAAAATGTTATCTTTAGGATCATATTTCTTCTTAGATTATTTCTTCTATTTCCTGAAAGTTTTTAGCGGTTTGGTTTTTTTTCTATCCAATCCTTTTTATAACAGTTACCAGTTGTTTCGTGTCTTTGTTTCAGTTATATGAGCAAGATGATGGTTGCAATGCCACGCATAAACCCCAATATTCTCGTCTATCCTGAACTCTTTTCCGTGTTCGGGATGAATAAATATTTTTGAATAGTCGCTTTCTGCTAAATTGTTTAATAAAACGGTCCATCTTTCGTGAATACCTTCAATCATTTTTAATGACGGTTCTATTTGCATCTTTTTGCTATCAAACAGTTCTGCCCAACGATCTTCATAATATGGTTTTATTGTTGGTTTATCCTCTGTCAATGCAAGTTTTAAACGAATTAAACTGTTCATATGACTGTCAGCACAGTGATGAATTACTTGCCTAATTGTCCAGCCATCAGGTCTGTAGGGAGTGTCAAGTTGCTCGTCAGTTAAATTTATGACTTCACTTGATAGTCTCTCTGGAAAGGTGGAAATATCAGAAATCCATTTTTTTAAAATGTCATTCGTTATTAATGTTGGTTTGATAAACTTACCTGTAGGGTATTTTAATAGCTCAATATTCATAAAGTTAATTTGTGTCTTTTTTTTAGTCTGAACGCCAAAGTTGCTGCGCTTCACGCGGTTTGGGTCTATATTATGCCCATTGTCCAAATTGATTGTAGTAAGTTTTGTAAGCAGTACTTATAATAAATTATTATAATCAATTTTTGCAAACTTTTCGGTTTCTGTTTTCAATTTCGACCAATCAAACTCATACAATTCTTCTTCTTTCCAATCGTCAGGCCAGTCAACTATTAAATTTCCAAATCCAAAACCTCCACCAAAATAGCAATCTGTATTTGCTCCTATACTTTTACTGCCTGGTTTAAAATCTTCAGTCCTAAATTGCGAAGAAAGAATAACGCATAACCCCGAATATGCATCCATTAAATTAGCAAAATTAGCTAACTCAAAATTATGGACTCTATCATGCTTGGATTGATTATATGCTTGATACCAAGATAATGGAAGATTATTTTTCCACGCTTCAAATGGTTTTCTTTCATTTAATTTACCTTTCCAAAAAGGTAATTGTATGGAATAATCATCCAAATGGTGTGTTTTATTTACAATTTTAAAATCATTAATATTCCAATTCTTTTCAGAACGTGATTTTCCATCTTTATCTTTTGGATCAAAGCTATTTTCCCTTAGAATAGCTTTGAAATTAGCTTCAACTTCAATGCAAATACGAATTAGAAGTTCATGAATTCGAAACGAATAAGTAGCAGTATTTACGTCAGAAGGTTCAACGTATTCAAATAGTTTAGTCACATCTTCTTGAATTATTGAAAAAGCTCTTGTATAGTATTCTGGGTTTGTTGAATAACTGCGGTCAACAATATATGCCCACTCACTATATCCTGAATTATGACCATCAATTACTGGTCGATAGTTTCTGTGAAAAGGTTTGTCAAAACTCATAGTTTAATTTTTAGCACTTTAATCATAGTATTACTGACAACTCATAAATACACACAACTCTATTACGCATCTACACCCAAAAAAAGTTGCTTTAACTTGCAAACGGCATTATTTATTTTCGCTAATATACAAACAAATAGTACAAAATGAGCTACAAGGTTTTTGTTTTTGTATCATTTATCATGTGTTTTGCGTGAAGGATGGAAGCGGCATCCTTTTATGGAGTTTACGGAATAAAAGATATAGCGTACAGCCTGACCCGGAGTTTTTACGCAGGGGCACGCCCAAGATTTTAAGAGAAAACCTCTTTTAAAACATCAAGTGATTTTGGTTTTTTAAAGCCGTCTAAATGGAAACTGTAGTAATCAATCAGTATTTTTAAAAGGATTTGGCGTTCTATGACATGAAAGATTTTTTGATTGTTATCAAATTTTAAATCAATCAGTTTTTTAAACAAATTACTTTCGTGCTCCGTAAGAGAACTGATGGCGTGAAAGGGTGTAAAAATACCTTCGTTCATTTCAAAAAAAGCCATGTCCATATCCGAAGTATCAGGATAAAAACCGAGATATTTGGTGGTTTCTAATAGTAGTATTAAATGGAAATTAGCTATTTCATCGTGGTTGTCTAACCAATGTAATGCCGTTTCTAGAAATGTAAAAAGGGGTTCGTTTTCTTCCTCTTCGTGAATGGAATGGTGCAGCATTTCTGAAATGAACATCACCATGGTGCTCTTATAAATATCGGAATGGATGGAATGAAAAGCAGAGCTGATTTTTATCTCCTTAAAATTCTCTAAAGTACCTTTGTTTTTATGAACGGCTTCTATTTCAAGAATGGTCAAAGGCTGAAAATAAGCTTTTTTTTGACTTGCTTTCCGACTCGAAAAAGCATCCCGAACAAAATATGATTTTAAACCGTGCGATAGGGTAAAACATTTTACGATCAAGCTTTTCTCCTGAAATTTTAGTGATGAAAGAACAATAGCTTTGGTTTTGACTTGCACAATTTTAATTTAAAGATTGAAAAATATAAAGATTGAAAAATTCATCTCTCTAAATTATCTAATTATCATTACTTTTTTAATGGTAGTTTCAACACCATCTTGTGCCGAAATAAAAATCATGTACACTCCAGATGCGACCTTGTATTTCCCAAAAGCGGTTGTGTCCCATTCTATTGTTCCACCTTCGGAGGTAGTTTCATATACTAAGTTTCCGCCCACATCGGTAATCTTAACATTTGCTTTGTCTAATAATCCTGCAATTTTTACAGTTCCTTGAAAATCTGGTCGAACAGGATTAGGATATACATAAGCCTTACTCAAATCTTCATTTGCCTTGGTAGCAACTCCTTTGAATGATATCATGCCCTTACTGGTGGCAATAAATACTTCGCCAGTTATCCCATTAATATCAATGTCATTAATAGTATTGCTGGGTAGCGGAGAATTGCTAGTTGTAAAATGGTATTTGGTTTCCTGACCGTTTGGTGATACAAGAAAAAGTCCCGCATCAGCGGTTCCTATCCACTTATTATTAGCGCCATCTACAACAATGGATGTGATAAATTGCTCAAACAACAATTCTTGAGGCAGATTGTCATCAATGATAATAACAGGATTTGCTTTTAAGGGCGTATCTGAGAGGAAATTATTCACGCTATTTAAAACCCTCAACCCTTTTGATGTTCCTATCCAGAGTTGGTTTCTAGTATCTATAGCTACAGTTCTTACGTTTGAAATGGGTAAATTTCCAGTATCGGCACCCACAGTCATTTTTTTAAAAGTGGTTCCGTTTTCATTGAATCCTACCACACCGTCTTCACTTGTAGCCAGCCATTTTGTACCGTTTTTATCTATTACAATGGCGCCATAATTATTCTCTTCGGGCACATCTAGAATTTTATCCATGGCATAGCTTTGCCATTGCCCATTGGTACGCAAAACTTTAAGCCCGTTATTAATTCTACTATTGGTCACCCATAAATTCCCCGACTTATCAAATGCGGTTGCATTGATTCTTATATCAACATTATTAGGTCCTCCAAAAGTAAGCGACTCTAATCCGCTGTTGGTTTGATTGAATAAAATGATTGGAACATCATTCTCAATTTTGAGAAGCCCTGAAAAAAAAGAACTCGCATACACTTGATTTTCGTTTATTGGATTCACAATCACTTTACCTATAGTTTGCGCTCCTAATACCGATTCATAAGGAATATTAAGCCAGCCTTCTTTATTATATTTGCTAATGCCATAGCTATCTAACGGAAATGGATTATAATCCCCTGCAAATTCTCCGTACACTGCCCAAAGCACAGATGGCGTGAGATCTAAAGCGAAAATATTATTTCTTAATGGTCCCGAGGGTGTACTGTTTTCAAATACGGATGATCCATTAAGAGCGGTTGTAAATAATCCGTTTTCTAGTGTACCAATATAAACCGTATCACCAATTACGGTAGCGCACGTAAAAGTGATGTTGGCCTCAGGAATCTGATTGGCGTTTAGTTCCCGAAGCAAAATCATTTGACTGTTATACAAATATAGTGTGCTTGGAGTACTTACAACCATAATACCTGCTCCAACTCTCATATCTATTGCTGGATTTGGCAATTGTGAAAATAATACAAAAGTATTTGTAACTGAATTATACTTTTGGATTGCTCCTGTAGCATTGACAGCATACAATTCTTGATTAAGAGTTGTAACTCCTATCCAAGAGGCTGATGCTAGCGTTTCCCACTGATTATAATCAATTAAATTAGGGTTTGTTGCTAAGGCTCTTCTTATCCCACTGGAAGTAGCAGCATAAAAATATCCATTAAAAAATGCCATTTGATGTACCTGCATTTCCGTCCCGCCGTCGCCAATGAAATACGTATCTCCAAATTGCATGGCCGATAAGTTAAACTGTACAATCCCAAAATCACAAGAGACGTAAAGTGTTCCTTGGTGTTCTAAGAAATGGTTGATTTTTTTTATAGTAGGAGACAGTTTTTTATTGATAATATCTACTATTCTCAATATACTCCCGTCCTGCTCATTAATCACTATGATAAGTCCGTTTTCATAACCCACTACAGTCTTGTTGAGCGCTGTGCTATGATATAACGTTGAAATAGTTTCTCCCGAGAGGCCATCAACCGTAGTAGTTGTTTTTATAATATTTGTAAGTGAACTTTTAGAGAATAAAGCGTTTTCTGAAGCTGCAAAAACAGCATTTGAGGCTTGTGAAAGGTCTTTGATTTCAGAATACGAAAAATACCCTTGCCAGGATAAGTCACTTTGGGCAAAACCCAAAAACATCCCTGTAAAAAGTAAAATAAGCGAAAAAAACTTTTTCATCTTTTGTATCACTATTGATTTACAAATATAAACAAACGAAAGTTAAGGCTATTTGTTACATAAAAAAACCTTCTACCGCATACACGATAGAAGGTTTATTATAATTTAAGCAGTGTATTATACCACTCCTTGTGCTAGCATTGCATCGGCAACTTTAACAAATCCAGCTATGTTTGCTCCTTTTACGTAGTTTACATATCCTTCTTCATCTGTACCATACTGCTTACACTGATTGTGAATTCCAACCATGATTTCTTTAAGTCTTGAATCAACCTCTTCACTAGTCCAGTTTAAACGGATTGAGTTTTGTGTCATTTCAAGTCCTGAAGCAGCTACTCCTCCAGCATTTGCAGCTTTTCCAGGTGCAAAAAGTACTTTAGCTTTCAAGAATTCTTTTATTGCTTCAAGAGTACATGGCATGTTTGCAGCTTCTGTTACACACATTACTCCGTTTGCAATTAATTTTTTTGCATCTTCTTCGTTCAACTCATTTTGAGTAGCACATGGGATTGCAACATCCACTTTCACTTCCCATACGCTTTTTCCTTTGTGGAATTCAGCATTTGGATATTTTTCTAAATACGCTTCAGCTCTGTTATCACCTCTTGCTCTCATTTCAAGCATAAAGTCAATTTTATCTCCTGAAATTCCTTCTTCATCATAAATATATCCATCAGGACCAGAAATAGTAACTACTTTTCCACCTAGATCATTTACTTTTAAGGCAACACCCCAAGCTACATTTCCAAATCCAGAAATAGATACTCTTTTTCCTTTGATGTTTTGTCCGATAGTGTTTAACATTTGCTCCGCAAAATATACCACACCGTAACCAGTAGCTTCTGGTCTAATCAAAGATCCACCGTATGCTAATCCTTTACCAGTTAAAACACCAGTAAACTCATTTCTGATTCTTTTATATTGACCAAATAAATACCCTATTTCTCTAGCACCTACACCTATATCACCAGCTGGTACATCCAGTTGTGGTCCTATGTGTCTGCACAATTCTGTCATAAACGATTGGCAAAAACGCATTACTTCACCGTCTGATTTTCCTTGTGGATCAAAGTCAGATCCTCCTTTTCCACCACCCATAGGTAATGTAGTCAAACTGTTTTTAAAAACTTGTTCGAATGCTAAAAACTTAAGTACTGATAAATTTACAGTATGGTGAAAACGAATTCCTCCTTTGTATGGACCAATGGCAGAGTTCATTTGAATTCTAAATCCTCTGTTTACTTGAATCCCTCCTTTATCATCAACCCAAGGAACTCTAAAAATAATAGAACGCTCTGGCTCAGTAATTCTAAGCAATAAATTTTTTCCATCGTATTTTTTTTGCTCTGCAATAAATGGAATTACAGTTTCTGCAAATTCCCTAACAGCTTGAATAAATTCAGGTTCATTTGGATTCTTGGCCTCAACTTGAGCCATAAAATCATTTATTTTTAGTAACATAGTATATAAGTAATTAATTAAGAAAACGATTTCGTTATAATATACAAATATACATCTTATAAAAATATTCGGACTCAGTTTTTAAAATTTATCAATAGAATTATCTTTTTATTATGCATTAACAAACAATTATGTTCAAGATATGTTGTTTTGAAGCTAATGTTTAACACTTTCGTAAGTAAATAAGATTTTGTCTGCTTATTTTTAATTCGTTTTTCTACTTCTTAATACTCGATGTTTTTATATATTTGTGAAGATTTGAAAACACTAGCTCCTAATGGCCAGACACATAATACCACTTTTAGTACTGATATTTGGATTTTCTAACAATTCAAATGCTCAATTCGACGGTTTTTCGCACGAAGTAGGTGTTGTTGTGGGTCCAATAGCATTTCAATCGGATTATGGTGAGCGATATGATTTTTCAACAAATGCTGGTAACACAGGTATCGGTATTGGGTTAGTTCATTACCTGAACTTTACTTACGACTCTGATTTTAATTATACTTCAAGAACTTTTTTCAACCAGCACTTCAAGCTAAGGACTGAGTTGTCTTATAACAAAACAAATCTAAAGCATTTTGGTGAATATGTTGACCCGAGTAAAAATTCACTTGGAGCACAACAATTACGCGCCATGACCGGAAGTACTGCGGTGGCAAACCTTGGAATGCAACTTGAATTTTACCCTTGGAACATCCGAGATTTTACAGCTGAAACTGGCAGTTTTGCTCCTTTTGTCAGTTTAGGTGGCCAGTTTAGTGCCTACAACGCCAAAGCTGAATCTTCACTAGGACCGCTAGGAAATGCTGCAACTACATTCCCTAAATACCTAACACCATCTGAAGGGCGTCCATACGGGTTTTCATCAGAACAAGGTACCGTTTGGTCTGTTGTCTCAAGCGTTGGATCTCGATATAAATTAACCGATTCTGGTGATTTGATGGTCGATTTACGATTTCAATATTTTTTTTCCAACTGGGTTGACGGGCTTAATCCCAACCCAAAAATTTATAAAGAAAACAAAGCTAATGATTGGCTGGTTTGGTTTAATGTAGGATACATTCATTATTTAAATTAGTTAAACCACCTTACCTATAAAACAAACCCCAAAACATTATTTTCTGTTTTGGGGTTTGTTTTTTATTTTAAGCCAATGCTTGTTTCAAGTCTTCGATTAAATCATCGGCATCCTCGATACCTACGCTCAAACGAACCAAATCATCCGTAATTCCAATTTCCTTACGTTTATCTTCAGGGATAGATGCGTGTGTCATCAACGCTGGATGATTGGCTAAAGACTCTACGCCACCAAGAGATTCGGCGAGAGTAAATACCTTAACTTTTTCAAGAAAGTCAATTGCATCCTCTTTTTTACCAGATACAAATGTAAAAGATACCATTCCGCCAAAACCACTCATTTGTTTTTTGGCAATTTCATGATAGGGATGGCTTGGCAATCCAGGATAATATACTGTTTTTACTTTTGGATGATTGTTTAAAAACTCAACCACCTTAGCTCCATTTTCGCAATGTCTTTGTACGCGCAAGTGTAACGTTTTTATCCCTCTAAGTACTAAGAAGCTATCCATGGGTCCAAGTGTAGCTCCGGTAGCAAATTGTTGAAAATGCAATTGTGCTCCTAGCGCTTCATCTTTTACAATCAAAGCTCCCGCAATAACATCAGAGTGTCCGCCTAAATATTTGGTAGCAGAATGCATTACAATATCAGCTCCTAAGTCTAATGGTTTTTGCAAATATGGTGTTGCAAAGGTGTTATCAACAGCAAAAAGAATGTTGTTTTCCTTCGTGATTTTTGCAATTTCCTGAATATCGGCTAGTTTCATTAAAGGATTGGTTGGCGTTTCTACCCAAACCATCTTTGTATTTTCATTGATTAACGACTTGAATTTTTCCAAGTCATTCATATCAACAAAATGGAATTTTATTCCTGAATCTTTATAAATACGCGTAAACATGCGGTACGTTCCTCCATATAAATCATCCATAGCAATGATTTCGTCTCCTGCTTTGAAAGATCGCAACACACAATCAGTAGCCGCTAATCCTGATGAAAAAGCCAATCCACGAGTTCCGTTCTCAATACTTGCCAAAGCGTTTTCAAGAGCGCTTCTGGTAGGATTTGCAGCCCTACTGTATTCATAATCTGGATTTAATGGCTGACCTGGACTGGTTTGTACAAATGTTGATGTTTGATATACTGGCGGCATAACTGCTCCTGTACTTGGATCATGGTGTTGCCCACCGTGGATTACCTTTGTATTGAATTTCATATCGTTTGATTTTATTACCTAAATGTTTCACAAATTTACCCTTTAATTTATTTTAACCAAGCTACAAGTTGATACCTTTGTATATAATTAACAAATTACAAATGAAACCTTATTTCGTTTTTGGAGTACTATTCCTTTTTTTAACTAGTTGTACAAAGGAGCTTCACTTTACTTCTGTTTCTTTCGAAAAAAAATCGAAGATTGCTTGCAGAGAAAACTGTACTAAAATCAGTATCAAAATTCCAGTTGCACAAGACAATTTTGTGGTAGCCGATAGTATTAACCAAAAAGTATTTTCGGTTTTAAAAGAGATTGTTTATTTTGGTGAAAAGCCATATGACGCAACAAATTATAAAGATTTAACCACCGCTTTTATTGACTCCTACGAGAAATTACATCAAGATTTTCCTAGCGAAACTACTGGCTGGGAGGCTACTGTAACGGGAAAAGTAGGGTATCAATCAGAAGGGATTTTGAATTTAGAAATCAATCATTACACCGATACGGGAGGCGCTCATGGCTATCAAGGTTTGCGTTCTTTATTGTTTGACCCATCAACAGGTAAGACCATTTCAAATGAAGCTATTTTTAAGAACAAGGCTGCCTTTGTGGCTTTCGCCGAAAAGAAATTTAGAGCCAAATACAAAATCCCAAGTACAGCATCTATAAACGCTACAGGACTGATGTTTGAAGAGGATAAATTTGCGCTTCCTCAAAATATTTTTTACACAGATAAAGGATTACTGCTTTATTACAACTCCTACGAAGCAGCATCCTATGCCGATGGCCCAAAAGAATTATTGCTATCGTACGCAACAATAGAATCCTATTTGAAATTGAAGTAAAAAAAGATCAGTCTGCTTTACAAAACATCTTTATCAACAAAGCGCTATTCCCTAGCCCCGACAGTAGTGAAAATACTCTGGCCCAAAATCCTATTTTTTCTTGGTAGAAAAGAGCGACCGCAGGAAGCTCCTTTTATGCCTTAGAAAAAAAGGATTTTGGGCCAGAGATGAAACGGATGGCGGGATATGGCTCCTAAATAAACTTTCGGATCATGAGCATATTGCCTATATGTAAGCCTTCATGGAAATTACTGAAAGCCATAGCATCTTCGGCATTTTGCAGGACGTGATCACCGGTAGAAGTGGTATACTCCATGTAAGTAACAAACTTTTTCTGGTCATAATCTAGTTGGGTTTGCGCTATAGTTGCAAACAATAAGGCCTTCATTTCGTCTACTTCGGCTTGTGTAACATCAACTTCTGGGCGGGTTCCTTTTTTATACTTCTCCACCAATTCCTCTGAAACTAACATAGGTAAACCCGAAAGTTTATACACTAGCATTTGTTGGGAGACAACAATGTGCCCAATGTTCCAGATTAAATTATTGTTGAATCCTTGTGGTATGGCATTCAATTGATCCAGCGTATAGCTATCTAAGAATTTCGAAATCATTTTTCTACTGGTGGTAGCTACCTCAAATAATTGCTTCATGATTTTTTAAATTTTCTATAAAAATAATCATTTTTTGACTTATACAAACTTTCTAATACTCATAATGATGCCCATGTGTAGCGCCTCATGATAGTTATTAAAAGATAATGCATCTTCAATGTTTTTAATAGTCAGGCCTATTGAGGTGGTATACTCCTGATAGTCTTTAAAGAATTTATTATTAAAATCAGCTTCGGTTTGATTAATAGTTTCAAAAAGCAATGAGCGGATTTCTTCAACCTCAGCTTTTGCAACATCTTGAAGTGGCTTGGTTCCACCTTTGTATTTTTCGAATAATTCGTCTGATATAATCATAGGCATTCCCGAAAATTTATAAACTAACCTTTGTTGTGTAACCACAATGTGGGCGATATTCCAAATCAAATTGTTGTTAAATCCCGGAGCTATTTTATTAAGTTGTTCCAAAGTATAGTTTTCCAGAAATTGTGACAACACTTTTCTACTTGCTTTGGCAATATCAAATGTTTGATGCATTTTTTTATTTTTTCTATAAAAATAATCATTTTCAGTGTCAAATGAATTTTCTTTGCACAAAGAAATTATGATATCCATGGACAAAATATACTATCTCGCATCATGCGACACGTGCAGAAAAATTATAAAATCATTACCTAAAGAACATGATTTTAAATTTCACGATATCAAACAAGACCCCATTACGCTGGAAGAATTAGAGCAAATGCGCGAACTTGCAGGCAGTTACGAAGCACTTTTTAGTAAAAAAGCACAGCTTTACAAATCAATGGATTTGAAAAATAAATCCTTAACCGAAGACGATTACAAAAAATACATTTTGGAACATTATACGTTTTTGAGTCGTCCAGTATTTATTATCAAAGACAAAATCTACATTGGCAACAGCCAGCAAAACATGCATCAAGTAAATCTTGCTCTTGCCCATGTCTAAAAGAAATCTCGCGCTCATTGGCGCTACACTGGTCTCCATTATTTATGGTGTAACCTTTACCATTGCAAAGGATGTTATGCCGGCTTACATTGATGCGTATGGGTTTATTTTGCTGCGTGTAGGAGGTTCGGTGATTTTGTTTTGGTTGGTTTGGCTTTTTATGCCAAAGGAAAAAATTGAGATTGGTGATTTTCCTCGAATTATAGCGGCTGCTTTTTTTGGTGTGGCCTTTAATATGCTTACTTTTTTTAAAGGATTAAGCTTGACTTCGCCCATAAGTGCAGCAGTAATTATGGTGTCTACTCCCATGATTGTATTGACACTTTCGGCCATTATCATGAAAGAACGTATGCAAAAAAGAAAAGTTTTTGGAATCATCCTAGGACTTATAGGAACTGCGTTTTTAATTTTATACGGCAAGTCTATTGGCAATGCTACCAATGCTGGATTGGGGAATTTCCTCGTTTTGGTCAATGCCATTTCGTATGGATTCTATCTTATTGTAGTCAAAAAATTGATGGATAAATACAATGCCTTCACGTTTGTAAAATGGATTTATTTGTTTGGTTTTTTAATGGTTTTGCCTTTTGGCTGGAGCCAATTTCAAGCCGTTGATTGGTCTGTAGTACCCGCAGCTATTGGATGGAAAATAGGATTTGTAGTGATTTTTTCGACTTTCTTCACGTATTTATTGAATTTGCTTTCGATGAAAGAATTAAAACCAACAACCGTGGCCGTTTTTATCTATTTACAACCTTTATTTGCAACCATTTTTGCCATCAGTTTGGGTAAAGATGAGTTGAGTTTGGTAAAAATAGGTTCGGCAGTTTTGATTTTTATTGGCGTTTATTTGGTGACGATGAAAAAGAATTAGTTTACAGTGGGCAGTTGTAAAAAGGAAATTAAAAATTGAGTTTAGATTACGAATTTGGTCGCTGAAAACTGAGAATGAAGAATGAAGACCACACACTAAAAACTGAGACTGAGACTGAAAAAGTTTTTCCTTATCTTTGAGCTCTTTTTATAAAATGATATGATACAATCAATGACCGGTTTTGGTAAAGCGACTTTGCAACTACCAACCAAAAAAATAACAGTCGAAGTAAAATCCTTGAATAGTAAAGGTTTGGATTTAAATGTTCGCATGCCTTCGCTGTACCGCGAAATGGAACTGGGTTTGCGCAACCAAATTGCTTTAAAACTAGAACGAGGCAAAGTTGATTTTTCTATCTTTATGGAAAGCACTGCTGAACAAACTTCTACCAAAGTCAATGTACCGATTGTGAAAGCATACATCAGTCAATTGCGTGAAGTATACCCACAAGCTGATGAAACCGAATTGATGAAAATGGCGGTTCGCATGCCAGATACCATGAAAATAGAACGCGAAGAAATTGATGAAAACGATTGGATTCAAATCCAGACGGTTATCGAAGAAGCGTTGCAAAACATCTTGAATTTTAGAAGAGATGAAGGTATGTCACTTGAAAAAGAATTCCAATTGCGTATTGGAAATATTCGTCAATACATGACCGAGGCACTCGCGCTTGACCCTGAGCGTGTTCAAGCCATAAAAGATCGTTTGCAAACTGCTATTGCCGAATTGAAAGTCAATGTAGATGAAAATCGATTTGAACAAGAATTGATTTACTACTTAGAGAAACTAGACATCACCGAAGAAAAAGTACGTTTGACGAATCACCTCGATTATTTCTTGGAAACTATCAACGGAACCGAAGCTAACGGTAGAAAATTAGGTTTTATAACTCAAGAAATGGGACGTGAAATTAATACAATGGGTTCCAAATCAAATCACGCACAAATGCAAAAATTAGTCGTTCAGATGAAAGACGAATTGGAAAAAATTAAGGAGCAGGTATTGAATGTACTATAAAAGTCATTAGAACTTAGTCATTAGTCCATAAATACTAAGTACTACTGGCCTGATATTTTAAAATAATGAAAAAAGGAAAATTAATCGTATTCTCTGCACCCTCAGGTTCAGGAAAAACTACTATAGTTAGGCATTTATTAAAACAAGAAGACTTGAATTTAGAGTTTTCTATATCAGCAGCTACGCGCGAGGCTCGTGGCGAAGAAGTAAGTGGCAAGGATTACTATTTTATGTCGCTTAAAGATTTTAAAACACACATTAAAAACGAGGATTTCGTAGAATGGGAAGAAGTTTATAGAGACAATTTTTACGGAACTTTAAAAAGCGAAGTAGAACGCATTTGGGCACTCGGTAAAAATGTAATTTTTGATATTGATGTAGCCGGCGGATTGCGCATCAAACATAAATTTCCAGAGGAAACTCTTGCTGTTTTTGTAAAACCACCAAGCGTGGATGAACTCAAAAGACGATTGAAGGAACGCTCCACTGAAAGTGATGATAAAATCAATATGCGTATCGCTAAGGCATCAGTAGAACTTGCAACTGCGCCACAATTTGATGTGATTATTAAAAACTATGATTTGCCTGTTGCACTTGAAGAAGCATATCAATTGGTGAAGGATTTTGTTGAGGATTAAAAGATTTAAAAATTAAAGAATTGAAAAATTCAAAAATTATTTCTAATCTTTAAATCATTAAATTTTTAAATCTTTAAATTAATGAAAATCGGACTTTATTTCGGAACGTTTAATCCCATTCATGTTGGGCATCTTATCATTGCCAATCACATGGCAGAGCATTCTGATTTAGATCAAATTTGGATGGTCGTTACCCCACATAATCCTTTAAAGAAAAAAAGTACGTTACTCGATGATTACCATCGTTTGCAAATGGTCCATCTAGCCACAGAAGATTTTCCTAAAATCAAGCCTTCGGATATAGAATTTAAACTACCACAACCTAATTATACGGTAAATACTCTTGTCCACTTAGAGGAAAAATATCCTAACTACGAATTCTCCTTAATCATGGGAGAAGACAATTTGAAGTCGTTACATAAATGGAAAAACTACGAAGTAATCCTTGAGCGTCATGACATTTATGTGTATCCACGAATCTCATCCGAAGAGGAAAATTTGGAGTTTAAAAACCACCCAAAAATTCACCTTATTGATGCGCCTGTTGTAGAGATTTCAGCAACTTTTATCCGTGACAACATCAAAAAAGGAAAAAACATTCAACCGCTGTTGCCTGCAAAAGTTTGGGAGTACATTGATCATAATAATTTTTATAAGAAATAAAATCAAAAAAAGCCTAAATGAAAATTTACATTTAGGCTTTCTATTTTTACAAAGTTGGCTACAACAAACTGTTCTTTACTTGACTCCGAATCTCCGATAAACTTAAGTCAATTAAAAGTTTTCCATCTCTAAAAACTTCTTTCAATTCCCCTTTTTGTTCTTCTTCCCAAGACACTTCATCTGTTAAAGTATATTGCCCATCAACCAATTCTATTTTCATTAATCCTTTGGCTGATTTTTTGGTACCATCATCCGTAATCGGGTCTTTAAAAATAGCTCTTCCTTCTCTGTTTACTTCTCCATAAGTCGCTTTCATTGCAAAGCCAAAAGTATCTCTTGTATTGTATTGATAGGTAAATGACCCAATTCCAAGAACCACATTAGTAGAAGCAAACCCTTTAGCTTTTAATCGTTCACAAATGGCCGTTGCTCTAGTTACGGTAATACTGTCTCCATAAATAGCTCCTATTTGAGGAACTAATTCTTTAAATCCTTTTGCATTTACTGTGCCACCAAAAACATCCCAAAGCAATTCTATTACCCCTTTCTTTTCTTGTTCAGTTTTACCATTTGGATTACCGCAAATAATGTCAACTGGATCTCCACTGTCTGGACGCACCACTACTTTTCCTTCTCTTGAAACAATTTCATCTTTCAATCGAGGTAAATAATCTGTTAACACTTTCCATAAATCCCAAGTATCTGAAACGATAGAAACGATTCCTTTTGGATAGACCTCACAAATTAATCTTTTGAACGTTTCATATTCTCCTTCGGTAGTACCCATACACATTACAGAATGTTCAGTTGCAGCAACAGAACCAGCTATTAATTCAGTGTCAGAATTGGCATTGTAATACTCTTCAAAAAAATCAATGGCAGGAATCGTATCCGAACCTGTAAAACTCAATAAATGCCCCGCGGCAGATGTTACCGCTGCTTCGATACCGCCCATTCCTCGCATGGAGAAATCATGTCCTTGCCAATCAACAAACTCTGGCATTGAAGACGTTTCTTCGGCATATTTGTCTAAAACAATACGATATTGCTTTGCTATTGTAGCCGAATTACAAGGCAACCAAATTACCGCAGAAAGCAATGTTTCAAAATAATTGGTTAACCAGAAAAACTCAGGAATCGTATTGTACATTGTGAACATAGGTATGCGAATAGGCACGCTGGCTCCTTCTGGCAAGGCTTTGAAAACCATCGGGATATATCCCAAATCGTGCAAATCTTCAATATGTTTGGTACCGACTTGGTTTTCGCCCAAATAATTGTTGATTCTGCGGGCATATTTTTTTACCACTTCTTCTTTTGGCTGTTTGAAAAAATGCAAATCAAAATCTTGAATGATGTATTTTTTTAGGAAATATTGCAATCCAAAAAACACAACTTTATCAATACCCTCAATTCTCGATTTTCTTGGAGTCCAATTAGAATATACTAATGTCGTTCCGTCAGGATATTGCCTTTTGTGGTCAACTTTGTAACCGTCTGTTAATAATAGTGGGTTCATGTTTTTTAATTTATTTTTTTTGATAATCGTTCTGCTAAATCTTTAATATCATTTGTTCTGACTAAATTTTCAATCCATTTTTTTGGAATATTTTCAATTCCATAATAAATACCGGCTAGACCACCAGAAATAGTTCCTGTTGTGTCTGTATCACCTCCAAAATTAACTGCTTTCAAAACTGTTTCTTCATAGGAATTAGAATTTAAAAAACAGTACAAACTCGCTTCTAAACTATGAAGAACATAACCAGATGAGTGAATTTCATTTTCAGGATATTCAGCAATATTATTTTTTAAAACTCTATCGAACAATTGAATTTCAATGGGATTAAATTTCTTGTCTATTAAAAATACTGCAATGATTTTTTGCATTTCCTTATATGCTTCTGTTTTGTCTTTTCCATCCAAGATTTCTAAGCAATAAATTACATAAATAAAGCAAGCAAATACCGAACGAAAATGGGCATGTGTAATTGATGAAACTGCTTTTACTTTTTTGTAAATAATTTCGATATCTGTTTCTTTATGAAGATGAAAAACTAAAGGCAGTATTCTCATTAAAGATCCGTTACCGTTATCTTCTTCAAAAAAATTACCCGAAAATCTGGCCGATTCACCTTTTACGACTCTTGCCAAAGAATATCTTGTAGTACCTCCTATATCAAATACTTTATGATGCGCTCCCCAGTATCCGTCCTGCATCCATTTAATAAAAGTTGTTGCCATATCTTCGATATCATAACCTTTGCATAAACTTTCAGCTGTACAAAAAGCCAATGAACTATCGTCACTAAATGTTCCAGGAGGTTGATTCCAACACATAAACCCCATCATATCCTGAACTGGATTGTTTCTTAAAAAATCTCTGGTTTTAAACTCTACTGGAACTCCTAATGCATCTCCTATTGCTAATCCGAATAAACCTGATTTGATTTTGTTATCCATTGTATTGCTTTTTAAGTCAATTTTTTATTTATTTCTTCCGTTTTCTTTTGGATATAATGACTGCACAACATCGCTTTGCCAGAATGTTTTAGTTTCAATATCAAGACATGACAGTTTTCCATAAAAACCAGCTCCTGTGTCGATATTCCAGACATTACATCCTTGCATTGGTACCTCAATATTATAATTTAGTGTAGGTGTATGTCCAATATAAATTTCATTATAAATCAATAACCTTTTTGGATAGGAAAGAGAATCTTTCTTAATTCTTTTATCCATTGTCAAAGCCATTTCCCAGAGCGTCCTATCCCAAGTATAATTAGTAGTATAATGCTCTTTTTCTGGCCCATGCATAGATGAAAAACCCGCATGAATAAATAAATTATTATTTTCATCAACATAATAATCTTTCATCTTCGCAAAAAAATCAAGGTGCTTCTCTTTTGTTGAAAGATCAACATTTTGATAACTGTCAATAGTCGATTTTCCACCATGTAAAAACCAAATATCATTTATTTCTTGATTGATCAACCAATCTTGACACCACACATCATGATTTCCTTTAATAAAAACACAAGAATACTTTTGAGACAATTCTATTAAAAAATTGATCACTTGAGCAGATTCTGACCATCCGTCTACATAGTCCCCAAGAAAAATTAATTTATCCGTTTTGGACACTTTTACAAGTTCTAATAACTGGATCAATCCTTTTAATCCTCCATGAATATCACCAATAACTAATGTTCTTTTCATGATCCAAAATCAATATATGTTGCAGGTACTTCATCAATTAACCAAACATTGTTTTCGGAGAGATAGAATTTATATCCATCTAAAAACATTTTTGGAGCATTAATTTTTAAAACAATTGGCTCTCCTCTTCTGCTTCCTACTTTTATTGCGGTCTCTTTATCTTTACTTAAATGAACATACTGTCTACTCATTTTTTGTAAACCTTCTTTTTTTATGGAATCAATAAATTTTTCGACTGTCCCGTGGTACAAGAAATCTTTAGGTTCTGACTCTTTTAAGTTCAGTTCAACGTCAATCGAATGTCCTTGGTTAGCTCTTATCTTAGTTAAATCCACGTTGAACGTAAATCTCTTTTTATCATTAGTTTCAACAACCTCTTCTAACAAACCAAAATCAAATTCTTTTCCAAATTGGTGGGACTGAATTATTAATTCATCCACGTTTGCCCAACCATTTTTATCCAATTGCAATTGAATAGTTTCTGGAGCGTGGCGCAGAACCAAACTCAAGAATTTACTTATAGTATTTATTTTTTTTTCTTTCATAATGTTTGATTTTTAGATCAAAATCTTTTTATACAAATCATAATTCTCATCATCAAAACAAACAAATACCACTTCTTCAATTGAATTAAATTGAAATGACTTTACCGTTTCAATGGCGATTTCTGCCGCTTTATCTTTTGGAAAATGATAAATTCCTGTACTTATATTTGGAAAAGCGATTGATTTTAAATTTTGATTTTCGGCAATTGTTAAACAGCTTTTATAACAATTTGCTAATAACATTTTCTTTTCTTCTTTGTCTCCATTCCAAACAGGTCCAACAGTATGAATTACATATTTTGATGGCAAATTACCTGCTGTTGTAATTACAGCTTCGCCTACTTTACAACCGCCTTGTTTGTTGCGAATTTTGACACATTCGTCCAAAATTGCTTTTCCTCCTTTTCTGTGAATTGCTCCGTCAACTCCGCCTCATCCTAGCAGTGAAGTGTTTGCTGCATTGACAATTGCATCGACTTTGACAGTTGTAATATCACCTTTAATTAAAGTAATTTTCATTTCTAAATATTTATTCCGATCAATTCATCTCTAACTTCCATCAATGCAAAACCTAATAAATTTAATCCTCGCCATTTCTCAGGATTCAAAACATCTTTATGATCACCTGCCATCCCTATTCCCCAAATAGCATCAACTGGACTCGCCTCTACCAAAATTCTTTCTTTAGTATTTATAAGAAATTCTTTTACATCTGAATGTTGACTGAACTTATGAAAATTGCCTTGTTTTACAATTTCGTATCTGTTAGCTAACCAAAGTACATCATCATAATTCTTCACTTCTCGTCCTAATTTTTTGGCCTCGGCAGGAGAATTCGCTTGAATTATTTTTTCTAAAACTTCATTGTCGTTAAACAGTTCCGCTTTTTTTGCCATCATCCAATGTTCTGCTGTTTTATAGGTAATTCCGTCCACTATAAATGGGCTGACCCACCATTGACTAAAACAGGTTTTGGTTATAATTCCATCTTTTGAAGGTTGATGCCCCCAGAAAAACAAAAATTTACTTTCGGGAGCTATATCTTTTATATCGTATTTCATATCAATTGATTTAATCCTATCACTTCAACACGTTCTCCTTCAAAATCTTTAAATGAATTGGTAGTAAATATTTTCTCAAAACAATCCAAAACAGCAAATCCTTTATTAAAAATCCCGTGGCTTACCGCCAAATATAACTTACCGGCATTCTTGTTTTTCAGCTCTTCAGCAAGACCCACAAAAGTTCCGCCACCGTCACAAATGTCATCTACGATCAGACAATCCATTCCCTGCAAATCGTCATTATAGACTTTAAAACCAGATAATCTTCCAGTTTTTACATCTCGGCTTTTACTGCATTCCACTACTTCAACTCCGCCTAGAAATTCTGAAACTTTATAAATTTTCTTCAAAGCACCTCCATCTGGAGAAATTAATTTGACTTCGTTTCCAATTGCTTTTACAACCGTTTCAATAAAAGTATGATTCGGAATCACTTCACAGTTGTTTACTAATGCAGGGGTGACTTCAGAATGTGCATCAAATACAAACACTTTATCGAATTGCATTCCATTAATAATATCGGCATACACTTTTACCGATAATGGCTCTCCTTTAATCATAACTCTATCTTGTCTTGCAGCAGGGAAATAGGGGATAAAAAGATCTATATTCCTTACATCCATTCTGCGCAAAGCATCAACTGCAATACACAATAATCCTAAATCGTTGAAAGAATTTAAGCGATGTGTAATGGTGATTTTTTGGGTTACATCAAAATCAGGATTAATTTTGATATGTGGCTCTCCTCCTGAAAAAGTAAAATTTTGAAAATTGATTTCTTGCCGTGCAGCAAATGGTTTAAAGTTTTGGTCTAAATTGAGTATCATAGTTTTTAAATTTTGCGTTAATTATACGCAAATATAAATAGTATTTTTTAATAAACAATTTTATTTGTGTAAAAATTACGCAAACTTTATTTCGAAGTGAAAACCTTTCTTCAATAAAGCATTATATTTCTGTTTGTTAAACTTGAATAGTTTTGCAGGTCTTCCGCTTTTTATAGGAGAAAAATGATCTGTTTCTTCAATAATTTCAAAGCTTAGTATTTTTTTTCTAAAGTTTCTACGATCTATTTCTTTTTCCAAAATAGTGCAGTATAAATTTTCGAGCTCTGAGAATAAGAACTCTTTTGGTAACAGATCAAATCCTATAGGCTCATACGTAAGTTTTGCCTTTAATCGCTGCATTGCCTTCCTTAAAATGATAATATGATCAAAAGCTAAAGCTGGCACATTATCAATTTTAAACCATTGTGCATTTTCGGCATCCGAATCGGCCTTGACCTTAAGTTTTGAGGAATCCACTAAGGCAAAATAAGCCACTGAAATTACACGATTTCTAGGATCACGAAACACATCATCACCAAAAGTAAAAAGCTGTTCAAAATAATTAACGCTAATGTTCGTTTCCTCTTTCAACTCTCTTTTCACAGCATTTTCCAAGGATTCATCATTTTGTACTAATCCACCAGGCAATGCCCAATAAGAATCGTTTGTTCCAAATTTTTGCTGTATTAATAATACATAAAGCTGATTGTTTTGGTAACCAAAAACAATGGCATCAACGGCAACTTTTATATTTTGATTTTCACTCATATTCTAAATGCGTAAGATTTACACAAATATAGAAATAGTTTTATACTTCTAATCTTATTAATTTGCTCTCTAAGTTATGATAAATGAATAATTTAAATAATAATCAAAAAACCTTTTTCAATTCCACTTGAATATTCTCAAAAATAGTACTCAAATTGTCATTTTTACCTGATAAGACATAAACAGCTGTACTGGGCATTTGCTTGCTGTTCCACAACATCTGGATCTTGTTTTCGGCTAGTAATTTTTTTGCATTGATATCCCAAACTACTCCTATTCCTGTATTTCTAGAAATGATTTCAATCATCTCATATTCAGACGGAATGATATAGTTAGGAACCATCGACGGTCTTTTTTTGTTAAAGACATGCAACCAAAATAATTTGATATGCGGAATTTGAGCATTATGACTGTACCATTTTTGGTCGTTTAACCAATGTTCAATGGCCGCAAAATCTTTAAGTTTTATACTTGCTTTTAATGGCGCCACATCAATTTGTGGCGATCCTACAATGACCTGCTTGATCTCACCAACTTTTTTCTGGATGGTATCAAAGGTGTCATATTGCTGAGTAACTACCGCAAAATCTAATTTTTTTTCGTTCACCAATTCAAACAACGTGTCATTGTCATAGAAACTAAAGTCAATATACTCGAACTTTGATACCAAGGCGCTACCCAAACTACTCATCAAATGTTTAGAAATTCCTATTGAAATTAAACGATTGGCGTTGAATGCTTTGGCTCGAAAACCATTTTCTACATTTTCCAATCGGTCTAATGCTTCAATGATTAAATTATTGAGTAACTTAGCGTATTCTGTAGGTTCTACACCTTTTGACTTTCTATTGAAAAGCTTGTACCCCACGTGCGCTTCTAGCATGGATATTTGCTGACTCACAGCGGGCTGACTGATAAACAACTCTTTGGCAGCCGCAGAAAAATTTCCGTTTTTATACACTGACTTAAAGGTTCGGTACCATTCTAGATTGACCATGATATAAATATATTTATCACAAACATAATTTAAATTATTTTTACTGATAGCATAATCGCCGTAAATTTGTACAAAGAAATTACAAGATGAAAAAAATCGCATTATTTGCATTACTAGTATTAACAATGGGTTGCTTATCAGCAACAGCACAAAAAACAAAAAAAACTAAGATGAAAAAAGTATTATTCGTTCTAACTAGTCATTCTGAACTAGGGAACACAGGAGAAAAAACAGGATTTTGGATTGAAGAATTCGCTGCACCTTATTATGAGTTAGCAGATAAAGGAGTGATCATTGATATTGCATCACCACTAGGAGGACAGCCACCAATTGACCCAAAAAGTTCAGATCCATCTTCGGCAACTGAAGACACTAAAAGATTTGATAAAGATACTGAACTACAAGCTAAACTAGCTAAAACACACAAATTAGCTGAGGTTAAACAAGCTGACTATGATGCTGTTTTTTATCCAGGAGGTCATGGTCCATTATGGGATTTAGCAACTGATGCGAACTCTAGTGCATTGATTGAATCTTTTTATACCAATAACAAACCTGTTGCTTTTGTATGTCACTCACCAGCAGTGTTGAAAAACGTAAAAGTAAATGGAGAATTTTTAGTTAAAGGTAAAAATGTAACCGGATTTTCTAATACCGAGGAAGAAGCAGTGGGATTAACTAATGTTGTTCCATTTTTATTAGAAGATGCCTTGAAAGCTAACGGTGCTACTTATTCAAAAATAGGAGATTGGCAGCCTTATGCTGTAGAAGATGGTTTGCTAATCACAGGTCAAAATCCAGCTTCGTCAAAATTAGTAGCCGAAAAATTATTGAACCAATTGAATTCAAAAAAATAAAAGAAAGTCACTAAGATGCTGAGAAGCTAAGTTACTAAGGTTTAAATATGCTTTAAAAACTTAGAATCTAAGGATCTTAGTAACTCTTTTTAAAATAAAATATCATGTTAAACTTCGAATTATACAATCCTACCAATTTAGTTTTTGGAAAAGGACAAATAGAAAAACTATCTACACTAGTGCCTCAAGGAGCTAAAATTCTTTTGGCTTATGGTGGTGGAAGTATTTTCAAAAATGGTGTTCACGAGCAAGTAATTAACAATCTAAAAGATTTTACAATTGTTGAATTTGGTGGAATCGAACCAAATCCGCATTTTGAAACTTTGATGAAAGCGGTTGACGTAATTAAGGAACAAAACATTGATTTTATCCTTGCCGTTGGTGGAGGTTCAGTAATTGATGGAGTAAAATTCATTTCGGCAGCCGTACATTTTGAAGGAAATCCAATGGAAATTCTACAAAAAAGATTGTTGATTAAGGATTTATCTAAAGTAATACCTTTTGGAACAGTTCTTACTTTGCCAGCAACAGGAAGCGAGATGAACTCTGGCTCTGTGGTAACTATCAAAGCTACTCAAGAGAAATTGGCGTTTGGAGGTTCAGCATTGTTTCCAAAATTTTCTATATGTGATCCAACAGTCATTCAATCGCTTCCAAAAAGACAATTGCAAAATGGTGTCGTTGATGCTTACACTCATGTTTTAGAGCAATATTTAACTTATCCGCACGAAGGTTTTTTACAAGATCGTATTGCCGAAAGTATTTTGCAAACCTTAATTCAAGTAGGTCCTGAAGTAGTTGAAAACCCAATAGATTATGCCTTGGCTTCTAACTTTATGTGGAGTTGTACGATGGCCTTAAACGGATTAATTCAAAAAGGAGTTCCATCGGATTGGGCTACACACATGATTGGTCACGAGCTTACGGCTTTGTACGGAATTGATCATGCTAGAACATTAGCAGTGGTAGGTCCAAATTTGTACCGCGTCATGTTTGAAACCAAAAAAGGAAAATTAGCACAATACGGAAAACGTATTTTCAATTTAACGGGTTCTGAGGATGAAATTGCAAACGAAGCGATCAACAAAACAGTAGCCTTTTTTCATACCATGGGAATGGACACTAAATTGTCAGACTACACTAAAGAGTATGATAAAACTGCTGATTTCATAGTAGACCGCTTTAAAGAAAGAGGTTGGTTAGGATTAGGAGAAAAACAAAACATCACTTTAGAAAAAGTAAAATCAATTGTTGAAATGAGTTATTAAACTTCAAACTCACTTTTATAGCATAAAAAAAGGCGTTCTCTAAAATAGGGAACGCCTTTTAACATTCTAAAATATAACTAACTCACTCAATTCAAATAACTGTTAAAATACTGCTTACTAATTAACTATAACGTCTTAAAATTAAAAATAGTATACCATAACTAAAAAAAATATAATTATATTTTACTTTTTTAAGACAAATTTTCAAAAAACTTAGTATACACAATACCTCTGACAATAATTAAATTTGCTTCATTAGACCTTTTTTAAGTACTTTTGATTAAATTCAGTAAACAATGACCGATAATAAAAAATTTGCAGTAATTGGTGGTGGGAGTTGGGCTACAGCAATAGCTAAGATGCTTTGTGTAAATCTTGACGAAATAGCTTGGTACATGCGTAATGAAGCTGCAATAGAACATCTTAAAACCTATAAGCACAATCCTAACTATTTGAGTTCGGTTGAGTTTGACGTTAAAAAATTAAAACTTACAAGCGATATTAACGAGGCAATAGCCTATGCTGATTATATTATTTTTGCTATTCCATCTGCCTTTCTTGGTGCAGAATTAGAAAAACTTACCGTTTCATTAGAAGATAAAATTATTTTTTCAGCCATAAAAGGAATTGTTCCAGAAACAAGCCTCATAGTGGGCGAACATTTTCATGTAAAATATGATATTCCGTATTACAACATTGGTGTCATAACAGGTCCTTGTCATGCCGAAGAGGTAGCTATGGAGCGCCTATCTTACCTTACCATTGCTTGCGGCGATCCTGATAAAGCCAAAACCGTGGCTAAAAATTTGTCTGGAAACTACATTAAGACAAAAATTACAGATGACATTATAGGTACTGAGTATGCTGCTATGCTCAAAAACATTTATGCTATTGCAGCAGGAATTGCACACGGTTTGGGATATGGCGATAATTTTCAGTCTGTATTGATGAGTAATGGGATTCGCGAGATGAAAAAATTCATCAAAAAAGTACATCGCATGAAACGCAACATCAATGATTCAGCATATTTAGGTGATTTATTGGTGACCGGCTACTCTGTTTTTTCTAGAAATAGAATGTTTGGCAATATGATAGGTAAAGGATATACCGTAAAATCAGCCATGATGGAAATGAGTATGGTTTCCGAAGGCTACTATGCAGCGAAAAGCGCTTATAAACTCAATCAAGCTTATGGTGCCAAAACGCCAATAATAGATGCTGTTCATAGTATTTTGTATGAAGGTCAAGATGCTAAGGCGGTATTTAAAAAACTAACCGACAAACTCGACTAATAAAACACCCGAATTCAAAATTTAAAAAACACCTTATGAGCGAAAGATGGAAATATCAAATTAAAATGGGTGGTATTTGGGGCGTATTTATGACCGTTTTCAATGTGCTATTTGACATTAAAGAAACTCCATTCGCAGCACAAGTTGCCGCTCCTGCTTTTTATTTTAAAGCCGTAGCTTATATTTTAGTAGGGATATTTGTTTTGGGTTATTTTACCTGGAAATCCAAACAAAAGCAAAACCTATAATTTTTAATTTCTGACCGAAAGATTGAAATATCAACTTAAAACAGGCTTGATTTTAGGATTTGTATTTCTACTAATTCTTGCCGCAATTTAGATATTCAAAATAATGTAAAAAGAGTTTTTATATAAAAAAAGCAGTCTCTCGACTGCTTTTTTTGTAGAACTAAATTTTATTTAGTCTTGTATGTTTTTTTTTGTAAAAAAGTAAATTATCTAACAATAACACCGTCAACAAATAAAATAGGTACTTCTTCTACCTCTGTTTCGTTGATGGCTTTAGCTTTGAAAATGAATTTTTTATCGTACAATTTCCCATCCATGAAAAACGTAAGCATGAATTCATTGTTAAGCGCTAAAACACTTTTTTCGATCATTTCAACCTTAACTACAGAAACCGCTGGGACTTCAATAAAGGCATGGCGCAAAAGTGATGTTTTTTTCATTTCACCATCTATTGTTCCAAAGGCTTTGGAAACAACCATCACACTTTCGATCAAGTAATCGCTATCGTTTACTAGATAAGCGTACCATACTTTTTCCATAAAATCGTCGCTCCATTCTTGCACTGCTGCAAAAAAAACGTTTTCTACTTCGGGTATAATGATATCTTTTTTCATAAGTTACTTGTAATGTCTAAAGTCGTAAAATCATAAAGTCGAATGAAAAACTATAACTGCTATTTCTATCGACTTTATAACTTTTGACTATATTGAGGATTTAAATTGCTCTAAGAAACGAACATCATTTTCATAAAACATACGGATATCACCTATTTGATACAACAACATCGCAATTCGTTCGATTCCCATTCCGAATGCAAAACCTGTGTGCTCTTCTGGATTGATGTTGCAGTTCTTTAATACATTAGGATCTACCATACCGCAACCACCTATCTCTAGCCAGCCGGTTCCTTTGGTAATTCTATAATCTGTTTCAGTTTTTAAACCCCAGTAAATATCAATTTCGGCACTTGGTTCTGTAAATGGAAAATAAGAAGGACGCAAACGTATTTTTGATTTCCCAAACATTTCTTTGGTGAAATACAACAAGGTTTGTTTTAAGTCGGCAAATGACACGTCTTTGTCAATGTACAACCCTTCCACTTGATGAAAAATACAGTGGGAACGAGACGAAACAGCCTCATTACGAAAAACGCGCCCTGGTGAAATGGTACGAATAGGCGGCTTGTTGTTCTCCATGTAGCGCACTTGCACAGATGAAGTGTGTGTACGCAACAAAATATCTGGATTAGTTTGAATGAAAAACGTGTCTTGCATATCACGTGCCGGATGGTATTCTGGCAAGTTCAACGCAGTAAAATTATGCCAATCGTCTTCAATTTCTGGACCTTCAGAAACGTTAAAACCTATGGTAGAAAAGATGTCTATTATTTGGTTTTTAACCAATGAAATAGGGTGACGAGAACCGATGATAACCGGTTCAGCAGAGCGAGTCAAATCACCATAAAACCCTTGACTTTCTTCTTTACTTTCTAAAGCTTCTTGTATGGATTTTACTTTTTCTTCGGCAGTAGTTTTTAGCAAATTCATGATTTGTCCAAACTCCTTTTTTTGATCGTTTGGTACATTTTTGAACTCAGCAAACAAATCTTTCAAAAGACCTTTGCTTCCTAAAAATTTAATTCGAAACGCTTCTAATTCAGTTGCATTTTGAGTTGAAAAAGCTTGAGCTTCGCCGATATATTCTTTTATCTTATCTATCATTTTCCTTCCGTAATTGAGAGTGCAAATTTATGAAAAAGTTTTCAGTTTTCAGTCGCAGTTTCTAGTAGATTCATTCTGAAAACGGTGACTGAAACGGTAAATTATGAAATTACTTCGCGTTCCAAGAAATAATTCACGATGGCTTCTTTCATCAAAACCGATTGTTCTCCTGCCTTTAACGCTGGCAATTGCTCTTTAACTTTGTAGTGTGGCCAACCGTCTTTATCAAAAAACTCGAATTCATAGTAACCATAAGGCTCTAACAAACGGCAAATGGCAATATGCATCAAATTGAGTTTTTCGTCTTTTTTAAATTCTTGGTGTACCTTACCTAATTCTTGCACGCCAATTAAATAAATAATGGCGTCTAGATCTAAATCCTCGCCTTGCGAAAATTGATCAGAAAGTAGTTGAACCAACTGTTCCCAGCGTTCTTTTAGTTGTATATCTCTGGACATTGTTTAAAGTATGAATGATGGATTATGAATTATTGATGTACAACTCATAAAATTATTTGCACAAAGATAAGAACTTGAAAATTGGCAATTGATAGTCAACAATTCTTTTATCTTTGTTCTTTATTTAAATCACTATATTTTTGTTTTTATGAGTTTTCTAGATATTATTTTGGGTGCGTTATTAGCTTTTGCTGGATTTAAAGGTTTAAAAAATGGTCTTTTTGTTGAACTAGCTTCACTAGTTTCATTAGTATTAGGAATCTATTTAGCTATTAAATTTTCATTTTTTACAAAAGAAATCATTTCGGGATTTGTAAACTGGAATCCAAATACCATCCAAGTAATAGCGTTTATGATTACGTTTTTAATCGTTGTTGTAGCCGTGACATTTTTAGGTAAATTCCTCACTGGGATAGCAAGTTTCGCTTTCTTGGGATGGGCCAATTCTATAGGTGGTGGTTTTTTTAGAATATTAAAAACCGTTTTAATCTTAGGAATTGTATTTTCAATTTTTGAAAAAATAAATTACAATCATATCTTGGTCAAGAAGGAAACGCTTGACAAATCCATATTTTATAATCCCGTTCAAAAAACTGCTGCTTACCTCTACCCTTCCCTACAAGAATGGTATAGTAGTTTGAAGAAAAAAAGTAAAGAATAATCTATTTCAATTCCTTAATCGTACTACTTTCAATCCAGCCAGAAGTTCCATCTGTGAGTTGGATTTTTTTCCATTTTCCAATAGTTTCAAAAACGTAGACTTTGGCTCCTTCATGTATTGCTAGCAATGGTTTTCCGCCTTCTCTTGGTTCTTTTTTCACATCTGTTTTTTCGGCAAAAACGATCGCCGGTCGTTCAGAATAATAATACTTTTTCTCAAAAAACGCAGCCGAAAGTACAACCAGAAGCAATACAAAAGCTACACTCATTCCGGTAAAGAAAACTCTTTTTAAAAGTGGTTTTCGAGAAAAATAATATACCAAAAAGAACGTGAAAAATAAAAATGAAAAACCTATTGCAATCTTTCCCCAAACGTCATAGTCAAACTGTCCCGTAAAGTCTTGTATGAGTTTTGCAAAGCCTACTTTAGGAATCACCTTAAACTCATCAATGGTTCTTTTTTGGGCGAATTTTAAGTTCCCTGCCGCCTCAACGTTTTCTGGATTTAGTACAAGGGCTTTCTCATAATTGTAAATTGCTGGCGCAACTTGATTAAGCTTATAGTAGGCATTACCCAAATTAAAATATAACTCTGATGAGTGTTGGTTGTTTTTTAAAACACTTTCATAAGCCGCTGCAGCCTCAGTATACTTTCCTTTTGCATAGAATGCGTTGCCATTTTCAAAACCACTTTGGGCAAAGAAAAATTGGGTTGAAAATAAAAATAGGTATAATATGTTTTTCATTATAATATTTATTTGCCACAGAGGCACAAAGTCCTTTTACTTAAAAATTAATTTTAATACTCTTATTATGAAATCTGTTTTTCTAAATCCGAAATTATAACTACCGCTTTGTCAAAATCCTGTTGAATCGTGACACTTGACGAAGGTGCATAACGCGCTATTTCACAATTTTCAGTAAGTGTAATGAAATCTGTTACCGTTTCTGGATTTGCATTACGAGACAACAATAATTCCTGAATATTATCCTTACTCATTTCTGAGGTTTCAATATTTAGTTTGGCTTTCAAGAAATTATGCATCGCTTTTTCAAGTGCAATGTAAAAGAGTTCTTTGTTATTGATCTGTTTCTTGGCTTCTGATAAATATTTCTTGGCTAACTTGCTATTCATTCGAACTCTGTTTCCAGTAACATCATCATCCATAGCTTCTTTCTTCTTTTTGAACAACACAATCAGCGGTATCAATAAAAAAGGAATTAATAATAACCCTATAAACGTATTTGACCCTAAAAAATCTTTCTTATTTATTGGAACAAAATTGGTCTTTGACTTAATGTTTTTAAATTCTTCTACAGCTGCAATTTTATTTATATTACCCCTTGTAGCAGTAGAATCAACTGGTGAAGGCCCATCAAGTACATGTATCATGATTTCAGGTGAACGCAAGGTTTTATAGGTTCCAGAACTTAAATCAAAATAAGAAAACTGCATTGGTTTTACCGGATAATTCCCTTTATATTGCGGAATTATAGCATAACTATCTACTGATTTTCCTGCCATTCCAGTTAGCGGTGTGCTAATGTCTTCGCTGTGAACGGCATCATACATTTCAAGAGCATTTGGAACTACTGGTTTTGGCAAACTAAATAGTTTTAAATTTCCTTTTCCGGTAACGCTCAGAACCAAATCCAGGCTTTCTCCATGTTTTAAATTAGTCTTTGATGGAGCAACTTTAAAATCAAAATCACCCACTGCACCGGTAAAATCATCTGGTTTCCCTGCCTCAGGAAGTGGTTTTACGTTTATTGTTTTGGCTCCAGCCGAAACTCTTTTTGTCGTTTCGGTGAGTAGCATTCTACCAAACATATCCCTACGGTTAGTAGGCAATTGTACATCAACAGTTAAGGACAATGGCTCAATTTTAAGTCTGCCCGATTTTTGAGGATATAACACTACTTTCTTTAAAACAATATACCTGAAATTTTGACCTTTAAAAATGCCTTCTTCGGCAACCAGTTGTTTTATTTCAATGTTTTGACTCCAAAAGTCATTGTATTTGGGTTTACTTGTTTCCCCAAGATTTGTAATGCCAATGTTTGCAAAATACAATTTATACACCACCGTAACGGGCTCATTGAGATATGGATTAGTCTTAGAAACATCAGCAACTAAATACAAGTTTTCATCACCAGAAATTTGTGGATCGTTAGGATCTCTAGGCTGCTCTGTAGCTGCTGTAACCGTTATTTTTATGGGAGCTGTTTTGTAAATTTGCCCGTTGTACTCAATAGCAGCCGACTTGATTACAAAAGTCCCCTTTTGATTGGGAACTAAAAAATAAGAATATGCTTTTTCAAAAGAGCTTCGTCCGTTTACCCAAGACTGACTCACTTGCTGACTAGGTCCGGCAATGATTCTAAAACCATCAAAAGATGGCTGTACAAAATTATCACCATCTACATTCATCATAAAATCAATACGCAATCTTTCATTCAAGCCTAGCGTAGTTTTGCTTACTCTGGCCTCAAACTGAACCTGAGCGCTCAGCGTGCTGCACACTAATAAAACAATCGCTGCAATGTATTTTTTCATTTTCAAAATCTCTAATTGAATTACCAATCTTTTTCTGTTTTAACTGGTTTTCCTTTTACTTTTTGGGCATTAACCTTGTCTTGAATTTTCTTTTCTTCTTTGTTTACAGCGTCTAAAAGATTTTCTAAACGGTCTTTAGAAATTCCTCCTGGTGCCGGTTTAGGCTCTCCTTTTTCATTTGGTTTCGGATTTTTATTTTGCTTATCCTGATCGCCTTTGTCGTCCTTTTTATCTTTATCGCCGTCTTTTTTGTCGTCCTTTTTATCGTCTTTTTTATCTTTATCCTTATCTTTCTTATCGTCTTTTTTCTTGTCGTCCTTCGGCGGGTTGTCTTTTAGCATTTTTTTAGCCAAGGCATAATTATAACGTGTTTCCTCATCCGTTGGGTCATTACGCAACGCATTTTTATAGGCTTCTACGGCTTGCGCATAATCCTTTTCATTCATGAATACATTTCCTAAATTGTGAAAAGCACGGTGTTTTTCGGGTCTTGTTTTCGAATTTTTTAAGGCTTTCGCAAAAGCAAATTTAGCTTCACTAGACTGTTTTTGTTTGTAGATACTGTTTCCAAGATTAAAAGGCGCAGCAGCTTTATTAGGGAATTTTGAATCCGAAATTCGATAATTGGCTTCAGCATCCGCAAACTTATTGTCCGCATATTCTTGGTTTGCTTTGGACAAAATTCGGTCTTTTTGTTGCGCAAGCAATCCAGCTGTACCACAAAAAGCACTGATTAAAAAAGCAACTATAATTATTTTAAATCTTTTCATTTATTGTAGCTCTATGTCCAAAGGTTTTTGAAACCTTTTGGAAATAATTATTTATTCTCGTTAAATAAATCCAATTTCTTAACCCAACTTGTTTTTCTTTCCAATAGAAAAACATCTGCAAATAACAACAAAAAGGCAAAACCCAAAAACCATTGAAATTGCGATTGAAAATCCGCCATTTCTGTAGCTTCAAATTCGGTTTTTTGAATATTATTTAGTGCATTTTTGACATACTCTAAAACTTCTTTTGTGTTATTTCCGTTTACATACCCACCTTTTGTGGTTTTTGCAATCAATGTTAAACTTTCAGGCACCAACTTTGTAATTACAACTTCATTATTGCTGTCTTTTTTAAAACCTTCAACAACACCGTTTCGTTTTAGTGGAATTGTACCTCCTTTTTCGGTTCCTACACCTATTGTGATAATTTTAATTCCTAGTTTAGCGGCTTCTTCTGCTGCAGCTTCTGCACCCTCATTATGATCTTCTCCATCTGAAATCATAATTAAAAGCTTGCTCGTTTTCTTATCATCAAAATAAGTAGCTGATAACTTGATAGCCTCATTAAATGATGTCCCTACAGAGGAAACCATATCCGTATTCATGCTTTGTAAAAACATTTTAGCCACACTATAATCAGTAGTGATGGGCAATACTGGAAAAGCACTCCCGGCATAGGCAACAATTCCTATACGGTCACTACCAAGCTGGTTTATAATTTGCGAAACAATTTGCTTGCTTTTGTCCAATCGATTTGGCGCTACATCTTCGGCCAGCATACTTTTGGAGACATCTATTGCAAAAACAATATCAATTCCCTCGCGTTTTACGGTCTCCATTTTAGTTCCAATCTTTGGGTTAACCAGACCAATAATAAGCCCTAGTAAAGCCAAAATAAGAATTACAATTTTTAGAACAGGTTTAAACATGGAGCTGTCTGGACTCAGTTTTTTCACCATTTCTAAATCACCAAATTCGCGTTGCTTTTTTCTTTTCCAATATAAATTGAATAAAAAAACCAACACTACTAGAGGCAGTATCAATAAGAGGTATAAATATTTTTTTTCGTCTAATTCCATTTTTTTACTTTTAGTCGCAGTATTCCGCTATAGTTTTGAACTGAAAACTGTGAGAGCGACTGTCATTATACAAAGCTTCTAAAAACCGTATTTCTTAATCCTACTTCCAGCAAAACTAAAAATCCAGCAAGCAATATAAAAGGTCTGAATTTTTCATCATAATCATAAAACTTAAGTTCTTCTATTTCTGTAGTTTCTAGCTTATTGATCGATGCGTAAATCTCAGCTAACTTATTATTACTGGTTGCTCTAAAATATTTTCCATCGGTTTTCTTGGCAATATTTTTCATTAATTGCTCATCAATCTCCACTTTCATCATTTGGAACAAAAATTTTCCATTAGGCGCAATAGCATATGGAAACATTGCCATACCATTAGTACCAATTCCTACCGTATACACTTTTATTCCGTATTGTTTAGCAATGTCAGATGCCGTTTCTGGCTCAATAAATCCGGCATTATTTACACCATCTGTCAACAAAATAACCACTTTACTTTTAGCTTGACTGTCTTTTAATCTGTTTACTGCAGTTGCTAGTCCCATACCAATTCCGGTTCCATCTTGCAAAACATTGTCATATTTAATGCTGTTAATGGCATTAAGAATAACGGCTTTATCACTGGTTACTGGTGTTTTTGTATACGCTTCAGAGGCATAAACTACAAGCCCAATTCGGTCATTTGGTCTTTCTTGAACAAAATCGGCTGCTACTCTCTTGAGGGCTTCCATTCTATTAGGTTTCAAATCTTTGGCAAGCATACTTCCTGATACGTCAATTGCCATTACAATATCAATCCCTTTTGTAGTTTTCGTTTTATTGCTAATGTCTACCGTTCTTGGTCGAGCCAATGCAACGATTAACGAACATAAGGAGAGCACTCGCAACACGTTTAACATGGGTTTTAACTTGGTCAAAAATGATTCTGAACCTTTGAATCCTTCCAATGAACTCATTTTTAAGGTAGCCGATTGCTGCTTGTTTTTTTGGAAAAACCAAAAAATAACAACTGGAATTAATACAAACAACCAAAAAAATTCTGGGTTTAAAAAAGTGATTTTGTCCATTATTTACTTGCTTGTTTTAATTCGACTGTATTTAAAACCCGTTCCGAAATTTCATTTCCATAAGAATCTCCTTCTTCATGAAAAATTAAAATTTGTTGCAAACCGCCTTCTTGACTAAACAATAGTGCCTCATAATACATTCGTGCTGTAGTTTTGTTTTGGCTGTCCAGTTGAGAAAAAGTTCCGTAGGCTTTTAATCCTTTTACACCCTCTGGCGTTTCAAATTCTTCTTGCTTGACAATCATGTTTTGTGCTCCTTGGGCTTCTAAAGATTGTAAAGCACCGTCCATTGATTTGGCCAAGTCAATTTGAGTTTCGGCCTTATATTTTAAAGTAGAAACCATCACATAGAAACGATCTACAATGCTACCATAACCAAAAGATTGCATTTCTTTGATTAATGCCATTCCGTTTTTAGGAAGCGTTTTGGTAAGATCTACACGTTTTAAAACCTTTGGAGTTTCAATGATAATACCTGGATTTCCGTATTCACTTTTCACCCATTCGCCCTCTAATAATTCCTTAGTAGGGTGACCCATAATGTTGTCTTTCACAAAATCAAAACCTCTAGTTGCAATAAAATAAGTGGTCACAGCCGTTACAAGAAAAACAACACTTGCAATAGCGGTTTGAATGCGTTTTTTTCTTTGCTTGCGTAATTGCAATTCAATTTGTTTTTGTTTTTGAGCTTCGTTTAAAAGTAATTCTTCTTCAAGCGGAACCTCAACTGGAATTGATTTATCTAATGTTAAAATAACTTTTTGAATTTTATTGCGATCCTCTGTTATTTCGAAATCAAGCGGTTTTGATTTGGCAAATTTTACTAAATCGGCTTGCTTTAAAACTCGCTCAAGGTTTTCAATAATTTCCTGTGAAAGTGTCATTTTCTTTTTGACAGAAGCCGCTCTTAATCCCTGAATCAACTCTGATGTTGTGCTTTCCATGGCTGGAATTTCAATCGCTTCTTCGATATAATTTCGGGCAATATCTGTTAATTCACTATAATAAGCCTTGACTTCTCCTTTTTGCCAAAGTTCTTTTCGCTCTAAGGTGTCTAATAATGTTGTTGCTTTTTCAATAGGAGTTTTAAAAACTTCTTCATTTAATTTTTTCTCCTGACGCTTTTTTAGAAACCAATAAACTAAAACAGCAATTCCGGCAAGTAATAGAATTGCCAAAACATATTTCCACCAGTTACCCATAGTCTCCTCTGCTGGAGCAATGTCTTTAATGTCATACATTTTTTGTTTTAGCGTATCCACTTGCACATTGGCAACTTCTACTAAAAGTGAATCTGTAAGAAAGGCTTGGTTGTTGATGAAAATTTTAAACCTAGGAATAACATACCTCCCAGAATCAAACTGGGTAAGTCCGTATCTTTTTGTCAATTCATACCTACCGTCTATTTTTACCGTATCAATAGGATACGATTGAATAACTTCTAATGCGCCAAAGTTTCTTGATTTTGGAAAAAGTACTCGGCTTGACGAATCTACCGTTGTTTTTATAGTCAACTTAAACTCGGCACCAATTTTATTTTTAATTGTATCAATACTTGTAACCACTTGCTTTTGTTGTGCAAAAACAGCCGTAGAAAGCAGCAATAGTAGTAGATATAAATGTTTTTTCATGTTATATTTTTGAACCTCTTTTGATTTTTGATTGCTGGTAAACAATTTGTAATGCCCTATTTAAGCCCGAAACTTCTATTTATTTTTTATCAAAAATCTGAATTTATCATCTCGATTTAAAGTAACTCAGCAACTTAGTCACATAACTTTCATCAACTCTTGTGTTCACCACACCTGAACCTGATTTACTAAACGTTTCCTTAAAATAATTTACCTTATCATGGTAGTGTTTTTCATAACTAGTACGAACTGCTTTAGACCCTGTGTTGATCAACTCAATGACACCTGTTTCGGCATCAAGCATAGGAACCATTCCTAAATCTGGCATTTTTTCTTCCCGAATATCATACACTCGTATTCCAGTAACATCATGTTTTTTGGCAGCAATTTTTAGCGTTTGTTCATAACCGCTTGCCATAAAATCAGAAATAACAAATACTATTGCTTTCTTTTTTTGAGTTCCTGATAAAAACTTTAAGGCTTGCGCTAAATCTGTTTTCTTGCTCTTTGGCTCAAACTCTATCAACTCTCTAATGATTCTTAATACGTGCGACCTTCCTTTTTTTGGCGGAATATACAATTCTATTTGGTCAGAAAACAAAATTAAACCAATCTTATCATTGTTTTGAGTAGCTGAAAAAGCCATAGTTGCCGCAATCTCTGTAACAATATCTTTCTTAAATTGATTTTTAGAACCAAAACTTTCTGATCCCGAGATATCTACCATTAGCATCATGGTCAGCTCTCGTTCTTCCTCAAAAACTTTTACGTGTGCTTCATTATACCTTGCGGTTACATTCCAGTCAATTGCTCGAATATCATCCCCATATTGGTACTGTCGCACTTCACTAAAGGTCATTCCGCGTCCTTTAAATGAAGTATGATATTCCCCCGAGAAGATGTGATCGCTCAATCTTCTGGTCTTAATTTCTATTTTTCTAACTTTTTTTAAGAGATCTTTTGTATCCATTTTTTTTAGTTTTCAGTCGCAGTTTTCAGTCGCAGTTGACAAGTCATATCTTATACACTGTGACTGAAAACTGAAAACTAATTTTTAAGGTACTTCTACTTCGTTTACAATTTTGTTAATGATGTCAACAGAGGTAATGTTTTCTGCTTCGGCCTCATACGTAATTCCTATACGGTGGCGTAATACATCATGCACAACTGCACGAACATCCTCAGGGATAACGTACCCACGGCGCTTGATAAAAGCATAACATTTTGCGGCATTCGCCAAATTGATACTTCCACGAGGAGAAGCTCCAAAACTGATTAAAGGTTTTAAGTCAGCTAGTTTATATTTTTCAGGATAACGCGTAGCAAACACAATATCCAAAATGTATTTTTCAATTTTTTCATCCATGTACACTTCTCTTACGGCTTCTTGAGCACGCAAAATTTGTTCAACAGATACTACAGCGTTCACTTTTTCATAGCTTCCTTTTAAATTTTGACGAATTACAAGGCGTTCATCTTCCATTTTAGGGTAATCGATAACTGTTTTCAACATAAAACGATCCACTTGAGCCTCAGGTAATTGATATGTCCCTTCCTGTTCTACTGGGTTTTGTGTTGCCAATACTAAGAAAGGTCTGTCTAGTTTAAAAGTAGTGTCACCAATGGTTACTTGCTTTTCCTGCATCGCCTCTAGTAATGCTGATTGAACTTTCGCTGGAGCACGGTTGATCTCATCTGCCAAAACAAAATTGGCAAAAATGGGACCTTTTTTTATAGAAAATTCATTTGCCTTGATGTTGTAAATCATAGTACCCACAACATCCGCAGGAAGCAAATCTGGAGTAAACTGGATTCTACTAAAAGATCCTTGAACGGCTTGCGCCAAAGTGTTTATGGCAAGAGTCTTTGCAAGTCCAGGTACACCTTCAAGTAAAATATGACCTTGCCCTAAAAGCCCAATCAACAATCGCTCAACCATGTGTTTTTGACCCACAATGACTTTGTTCATTTCCATAGTCAAAAGATCTATGAATGCACTCTCTCTTTCTATTTTTTCATTGATAGCTCTTATGTCTAAAGTCCCCGTATTTTCTTCCATTATATCTTTTTTAAAACCTTGTATTTAATGCCTTCGTTTTGAAGCTGCAAATTGAATTTTTTTTTAGAAGTAAGATGTTAAAAAATGGTTAAAACTTCAATAAAATAGGTAATTTTAAGGACATATTGTGATACAATTTTTATATTTTTAAGAACTTTGAATATTATACTTTGATTTCAAAGTTTTGTACCTTTAAACAAAAAAAATCAACCATGAGCAAAACAAAAATATCACCCATAATAGCAGGGGTCATGAATTGGGGAATTTGGGATAAAAAACTCAATACCAAAGAAATGGAAAACATGATCAATGTGTGTCTTGAAAATAAAATAAGCACTTTTGACCATGCTGATATTTATGGAGATTACACCACCGAATTTGAATTTGGTAAAGCATTAGCCGCAAGTAAAATAGATAGAGATAGAATTCAATTAATCTCTAAATGTGGCATTCAAATGGTAACTGAAAACAGAAATAACACCGTCAAAAATTACCAATATTCACAAGAATACATCATTAACTCCGTTGATAATTCCTTGAAAAACCTGCAAACAGATTACCTAGATGTACTGTTATTGCACAGACCTAGTCCATTAATGCAAGCCGATGAAATTGCTGAAGCGGTTTTAAAACTAAAAACGTCTGGAAAAATTAATGATTTCGGATTATCAAATTTTACCACCTCGCAAACAGAACTCATCCGTGCCAAGACCGAAGTTTCATTCAATCAAATTCAGTTTTCGGCTACGCATCATGAGCCCATGCTCGATGGCAGCCTTGACTATATGCAAATTCACGGCATCCGACCTATGTCATGGAATCCACTCGGATCCGTTTTTAGAGAGGATATTCCGCAAACTAGAAGACTAAAAAAATTACTAGCTACGCTGGTTTCAAAATATCATTTAGGATCTGATTCTATTTTATTGGCTTGGATTTTAAAACATCCAGCTCAAGTAATTCCTATTGCAGGAACCGTAAATGTCGCACGCATACAATCACTACAAAAAGCAGTTGAATTAGAGCTAGAACACGAAGATTGGTTTGCCATCTGGACCGAAAGTATGGGAAACAAAGTACCTTAGTATCTTTAAAACTTTTTAAATAAAATTATCCTAATAATGACAAAAACTGCCTTAATAACTGGAGCTACAAGCGGAATAGGAAAAGCAACCGCACAGCTTTTAGCCAAAAACAACTATAAAATTATCCTTTGCGGAAGACGAGAAGATCGACTAAATGATTTAAAAAAAGAACTATCAAAACTCACTGAAGTTCACACTTTAAACTTTGATGTTCGTGACAAGAAAGCGGTTTTTGATAGTATTAACTCCATCCCTGAGAGCTTTGCAACCATAGATATTTTGATTAATAATGCAGGAAACGCGCATGGACTTGACCCGATTCAAAACGGAAATTTAGACGATTGGGACGCTATGATCGATATTAATGTCAAGGGACTTTTATACGTTTCAAAGGCTGTGATTCCTGGAATGATAGAACGAAAATCAGGTCATATCATTAACATAGGCTCAATAGCTGGGAAAGAAGTGTATCCAAATGGAAATGTATATTGCGCCTCTAAACACGCCGTTGATGCACTCAACCAAGCTATGAGAATGGACTTAAATCCCTATGGCATACGCGTGGGAGGCATACATCCTGGTGCAGTAGAGACTGAGTTTAGCGAAGTACGATTTAAAGGCGATACAGAAAAAGCCGCAAATGTATATAAAGGATTTGAACCCTTGCGTGCCGAGGATATTGCCGATATTATTCATTTTGTGGTGTCAAGACCATATCACGTAAACATTGCCGACTTGATGGTGCTACCAACAGCCCAAGCAGCGGCTACTATTTTAAAAAAAGAAATTGTTTAGAAATAATTTGAAAAATTAACCGCTAATTAGAATTTTATCTAATAAATTTAAAATTTGATGATTAGCGGTTCCTTTTTCTATATTCTGAGACAAAAATTTAAAATAGGATTGAAAAAACACCTTAACAAAAATAAAAATAGTCTCTCGCAATGATCAACAAACGTCTTCTTATTAAAAACCTTCTCGCTCATAATGACGAGAGTAGTTTTTATGATAAAAAAAGACAGTTGAACTTGCATTCTCGTGAGGGAAAAGCAAAATTTTTAAAACACATTTGTGCCCTTTCTAACTCTAACCCTACTAATAATTCATACATTGTTGTAGGCGTTGAAGATCAGGAAAATACAATTGTAGGTGATGATTTTTTTGACGATAGCCGTATCCAAAATCTTGTAAACGCCTATCTTGAAAATCCACCCAAAATTCAATACGAGAATGTTCCTTTTCCTAATTTGCCAAAAGACAAGGTTGTTGGTCTAGTGACTATAAAACCAAAAAACAAAATTTCGTGCTTTAAAAAAGGAATTCATACCATCCCCATAGCATCTATTTTTATTAGACGCGGCAGCAATACCATACCACTTGACGGAGACTTTGAAAAAAATTATCAAAACACTGAAACCGTAATTGGTATAGAAAACAACTCTAGAAACAGCATTGCAAATACGCTTGATGGAGTAATGGATTTTATGAACCTTCGGCACAAGGATATGTCTCCAAAATACAAAGTCTTCAAAGAACTATTTGTTATTTGCTGGGCAGGTATTGTTAAAAAATCTCGGGACAAAACCTATCTTTCTCGCGTAGATATTGAATTGATTAATGAGCAAATTAAACTCTTTTATTCTGCTCAAGATGTGGTTGAAATCACTTTTGACGAAGATACTTTTACTATTATTGAATATGTTCCATTGGGTTTAAATGACAAAACAAGCTATTACCCACTTGAAAAACAAACCATCCATTTTCAAGATAATGGATACTATAAAATTGAACGAGAGTTTTTATTTCAACCACCAGAATTCAATAAAAAATTACTATTTCACATTTATAATGTGAACCTTAGTATCTTAAAAAAGCTAGAAAAGGGATTTGAATTGAGTGGTAGAGAAAACAAAGATTTAGAAAACTTACCCTCTACCTTAATGATTTGTTACCTCAACGGTTTTGAAGATGCTAAACAAAAACTGATTGATGCTAAACTAGTATTAAAACCTTTTAAACAAGTGTATTTATCGTTTAAAGAAGCTTTGCGAGTTTTGAGAAAAATGAAATATGACATGCAATAAAATGATTAGATTTTATTGTTCATCCCAAATTTTTAAAAAACAGAATACTAAACACGTTTTTTTTATTCAGACCAACACTAAAC